>CASGHA010000194.1 GCA_949319355.1 uncultured Methanospirillaceae archaeon
GGAATAGGTGAGACACCTGAGGACAGGAGGAGGTCTCTCATGGAAATTGCCCGGCTCCACCGCAGGTATGGCCATATCCAGGAGGTCATTATCCAGAATTTCACCCCGCGTGAAGGCATTGCAATGGCTGCGACTCCTTCACCATCTGCTGAGGTAATGTGTGAAACCGTGAAAATGGCACGGGAGATCCTGCCTGCTGAAGTTGCGGTGCAGATCCCTCCGAACCTGGCTGAGACCCGTGACCTGCTCCCCTGTGGGGCGACCGACCTTGGCGGGGTTTCACCTTTGACCATCGACTTTATCAATCCTGACCATCCGTGGCCTGAATTCGACGCCATGGTAAAAACGGCAGCAGGATATCATCTGAGGGAGCGGCTGTGTATCTATCCACGCTACGTCACGAAGGGATGGTTTCACCCGCGTTTGCGTGCACTTATTCAACAACTCGGGCGCTCGATCAGAGAAAGGGAGACAGAATAATGGAAAACGAATCCCCTATATATTCAGGAAAAGCGAAATCGCTCTACCGCACCGCTAACCCGGGCGAAATGCTGATGAAATTCCGCGACGATATAACCGCCTTTGATGGCGGAAAAAAGGATACCCTTTCCGGAAAGGGTTCCAGAAATGCCGCGGTATCATCATATTTCTTTCGCCTCCTCGAAAAAAATGGCATTAGGACTCATTTTCTAAGGATGGAATCCGAAAATACCATGATTGTGAGGGCCCTCAGGATGATACCCCTGGAGGTCATAGTCCGGAACATTGCAGCAGGTTCGCTGGTCAGGAACTACCCTTTCAAGGAAGGGACTGTTCTCAAACCACCAGTGATTGTTATAGACTTCAAGGACGATACGAAACATGATCCCATGCTCAATGATGATATCATCCTTGCTCTCGGGGTCCTCGACAGGGCATCGCTTACCAGGCTGAAACAGTTCGCGCGCCGGATAAATACGGTTCTTTCAAGAGATTTAAAAAAGAAAGGGATAAAACTCGTGGATTTCAAACTGGAATTTGGTTTTGCCGGAGAGGATATCCTGGTTGGTGATGAGATTAGCATGGACTCCATGCGGCTCTGGGACGAAAAAACAAACGAATCACTAGACAAGGACGTGTACAGGTTCGATAAAGGAGACGTCCTTTCGACGTACCGATCAGTAACCGGCAGGATACTGCCCTGTGAAAATGATCACCGGAACACATGACTCACGAGGCCGAGGACAATGAAT
This sequence comes from uncultured Methanospirillaceae archaeon, assembly GCA_949319355.1. Taxonomy (GTDB): domain Archaea; phylum Halobacteriota; class Methanomicrobia; order Methanomicrobiales; family Methanospirillaceae; genus KLAP105. Next base: position 1,233 of record CASGHA010000194.1, read on the forward strand.
ATCATGCAAAGGCATGAACAATGAAACATGACGCCAGATGAAGAGCCAGTAACCGCTGAGGACCTGACCACGTGGGCCAGCCGTTATGCATCCTCAAACGGATGGAGGCTGAATGATGACCAGGACAAGCTGGCTGTTGTTATCCGGGGCCTTTTGCGGAACAAGGAGAGGTTTGGCGAACGGTATTGTCCATGCCGCATCAGGAGCGGGGACAGCGGGAGGGACCGTGATATCATCTGCCCCTGCATCTTCCACAGGGATGAAATTGAGCAGGACGGCCAGTGTCACTGCAACCTTTTCTTCAGAAAATAGCTTTTTTGCAACCCTATGTAGCTGCCGGCAGGACCTGAACCTACCTGATGACTTCATCTACCGGTACCTTAAAACCTGCCAGAGGGCACCGAATCCCAGAAGAACCGCAATGACATAACCAAAAAGCGCTATATAGAATACCCCCTCAGGCAGCGTGATACCTGACTTGGACAGGACAAGTGACGAACCGATGACGAGGGCAGCAATTATCATCCCGGTAAGCAGTTTGTTGCTGGAACGATCGAGGGATTCCTGAAGCTTCTTGATGTCGGTATCGACGATCTCGATCCTGAATGTCCCGGAGGATATCCGCCGCATCATCTGCGAGAGAACCCTGGGTAACTCGAACATCCCGTCGATGACCTCAATGGCGGATCGGGTGGCCTTGTTCAGCACATCTGATGAGAGAGTCTGGCTGATCGATATCCGTTTCAGGTATATTCTTGACTCCTCCAGGAAGTTGAAGCCAGGATCAAGTTTGGCAGCAATATCAAGGACCATGACAAGGACCTTGAGCATTAGCATAAGGTTCGTAGGTACCCTGATCTGGTACCGCCTTAGCACATCGGTCAGGTTACCGACAAGCCCTCCAAATGAATAGGACGCTGCGGTAAAACTTTCTGCATCAAGCAGCGTGAGATATAGCTCATCACGAAGCTGCTCACGGTCCTCCTCACGGATAGTGATCCCGAGCTTCTCAAAGCTCTGGAGCAGGAGGTCGCAATCGGCATTTATGATGGCAAACAGGATCCTGATGAAATATTGCCGTCTCTCAGGCCGTAATACCCCCATCAGACCAAAATCAAGGAATATTATATCGCCGGTTCCGGAAACAAGAAGATTTCCGGGGTGAGGGTCTCCGTGAAAAAAACCGTCTTCAAAGATCATTTTCATGTACGCCTCGAATCCCCGCCTGGCAAGGTCCTTTGGATTATTACCCATCGCAATTATTTCTTCGGTCCGGTCAATCCTGACACCTTGCGCGTACTCCATGACAAGGATGTCACTGCTGCTGTACTCCCAGAATATCTTAGGTACCCTGATCCCGGGAATTTCAGAAAAATTTGCCCTCAAACGGTCGGCATTTTTCCCGTCGTGGATAAAATCAAGCTCGTGCCTGATCTGTGATGCAAAATCATGGACAATCCCCTTCGGGTTGTAAATTCTCGACTCAGGAAATACTGATTCAAGACGGGATGCAAGAGACTGAAGTATCGCAATGTCGGTTTCCACCAGCTCGTCAACACCGGGACGTTTGATCTTTAATGCAACAACTCTTCCATCCAGGAGGACAGCACGGTGGACCTGAGCGAGGGACGCGGATGCTACTGGCACCTGATCTATCCCGCTGAATGCCTCCGGAGGGGGGAGACTGGCACTCCGGTCTGAAGACAAGACCTGTTCATAGGGTATCGGGCTGACCTGGTCCTGGAGCTTCCTGAGTTCTTCGATCAGCGGGGGAGGGAGAAGTTCCTCCCTTGTGCTCATGATCTGACCGAACTTGACGAATGTCGGGCCCAGATCCTCGATAGCCATCCGGATACGTTCATAGACAGAACGGCCGGCCTCAGGAGAGGTCTGCCGGAACCGTAATGATCTTACCCCGGGCAGGATATCGGATAGCAGAACTCCGAAACCATACTTAACGAGGACATCAGCGATCTGCCCGTATCTCCTGAAGCGAGTGACCATACCTTCTCCCGGGCGCCATATGTACGGCGCCCTATCCCGTTACCGGTGAGTAAAATACGCTACGATACCGTTTCTCTCTGCCTGGTCGATCCGTGCAAATCCCACCCGTTCGAACTGGACTACCCGCCCGGCATGGTCGAGCGCTCCAGGTTCGCAGAAACCCTTCCTGTCACCGTCAGGGGTATGTAACACGCAGGGTATGGACTCTTCTGCAGGCAGCCACTGGATAATGGGGGCTCCGGCGTTCCGGATATCAGAAAGAGCATCACCTGCATATTGGGCACTGCATACACCCCCCCGGGACGAGATATGAACATTAAAGAGGTCCTTCAGCCTCACAAGACCTCCATTTTCTGGAATTTCCCGGGAAGGGACGAGCACGGTCTTTTGATAGGAAAGAACCCGGCAACCCCTCTTGTCATCACCCGGATATCTCATTGCCCGTGCTTCCTGGGGAACCGCTCCCTCGACATCTACCCGAACGGGGTCTTCAACGAAAAAAAACCTGTCTGCCTCAAAATCCACCAGTGCTCTGTTACGTGCAAAGAGGTTGTCCCATGAAAACGAGATATCGGTTTCTCCAATACCGATATCAGTCATGGACCGCCTGACCGCTTCAGGCTGTATCCCCCTTCGTCCGAGTGCACGGAGTGTACCGAGCCGGATGTCATCCCAGCCGTCATAGGTCCGTTCTGATATGCCCTGGCGCATCTGTGAAGTCGAGAGGATGACCCCCTCGATACCCATCCTGCCATAATGAAGGTATTTTGGAGGATTCCAGCCGAAGTAATCAAAAATATACTGTTGTCTCCTCGTATTGGCGATATGGTCCTTGCCACGGATGACATGTGTCATCCCGAGAAGGTGGTCATCAACCGCAACAGAGAAGTTCATCAGAGGATAGAGCGTTGCATCGACACGCGGGTGAATGGTACTGGTCAGGATCCTGAAGAGGGGAAAGTCTCTCATCGCAGGATCAGGGTGCCCAAGGTCCGTCTTTATCCTGACCGAGGCCTCCCCCTCGGAATACTCCCCGGCCTTCATGGAGTCCCAGCGTGCGAGTTGGTCCTCGACCTCCCCGTCACGGCAGGGGCAGGCGGCACCGTGCTGTCGCATCTCTCTAAACCGGTCGTTATCGCAGGTACAGACATATGCGCCGCCAAGTCCGATGAGTTTTCCTGCATACTCCTGGTACATCTCCAGGCGGTCGCTCTGATATACGATCTCGCTGATCTTAAGCCCGAGCCATTCACAGTCCTCAACAACCATGGAATATGCAGCCGGGTCTACCCGCTTGGGATCAGTGTCTTCGATTCTGAGTACATATCTCCCCCCATACCGCCTGACATATTCGTCATTCAGTATCGCGGCTCGTGCGTGACCAAGATGAAGAGGCCCGCTGGGATTGGGGGCGAATCGCATAACAACCCCTTTTTCCCCCTCAGCCAGAGGGGGGAGAGTCTTTTCGGCGGTTTTTTTCTGGTTCTGGTTTTCAAAAAAACCTGGTTCGAGTTCCAGGAGAAGCCTTTTCCGTTCTTCCCCTGACATCAAGGCGACCTTTTCGACGACCTCGGCTGCGATTGTTGTGACGTTCCTTGCATGAACTTTCAGTTCAGGGTGCTTTCCTAGCACCATGCCGACAACGGTTCCGGCCTTGGGGACACTTTCATGTTTCACGGCATTTTCAAGGGCCGCCAGGTATATATGCGCCCGGATGGTATCTTCCACGTCATGTCCCCCTGCTCACGAAATAGTCTCCAATCGCAAGCAGGAGGGTCTTTTCCTCGGAATCAGGCAGAATGGACAGGCGTTCTTTGGCGGAACGGACAAGGTCATCCGCAATCTCCCTTACTTCCCGGATGACGCCCCCGCGTTCCAATAACGCCACTACATCGTCAATTTCCGAGTCAGACAGGTTGCGCTGATAGGGTGCCAGGTCTATTCCCTTCTCGCGGGCTTTTATGCTTATCAGGGTCTTCTTCCCCTCGCGAAGATCGGATGCCCGGTCTTTTCCACTCTTTTCAACAGGGGCAAGGAGGTCGATGAGATCATCCTGGATCTGGAAGGCGGTGCCGATTGCAAGTCCGTAATGATAGAGCGAATCGGCATAGACCGGGGCGCCTCCTGCAATTATGGCTCCTATTCCAGCAGATGCGGCATATAGTACACCGGTTTTCTTTCGTACCATCTCAAGGTACTCATACTCGTTCACATCATCCCGCTTCTCAAAGCTCATATCCATGTGCTGACCTTCACACAACTCAGCACAGGTTCGTGCGAGCATGGAGACTGCCCGGACTTTCGCCGGGTCAGGTGCGCCGGAAAGAGTGATGAATTCGAATGCCCTTGCAAAAAGCACATCTCCTGCAAGGATCGCCGTTGGTTCATCCCACTTGGCATGGACGGTCGGAACTCCCCTTCTCAGACGGTCCCCGTCCATGATGTCATCATGGATCAGGGTGAAGTTGTGGGTCAGCTCAAGAGCGATCGCTGCCTGCACCGCGGAATCAGAGCCACCTTTCCGGACGGCCTCTGCTGACAGGAGGGCCACTGTTGGTCTTAACCGCTTGCCACCGGCAAGGAGGAGGTGTGCACTTGCGCGGGCAAGATCTGTTCCTCCTCCGCCAAAATAACGGTCAATAATACGGTCAACCTGGTCGGCCGAGTGTTCAATATAAGATTCGAGGTCCATACTCCTCATTCCACTCCTAGTTTATCCTCTGTTTCTGACCGTTCGACATGACATGGACATCCTTGTTGTGGGTATATCCCAGGTCCTTTGCGAGCGACAGGTACCCGGCAGTCATTGCTACGGATCCGTGCGCCGGGATGATGTGTTCAGGGTTCAGGATGTTGATGAACTCGTAGTGGTCCTCGCGATATGCATGACCACTGACATGCAGGTCCTGGAAGATCCGTGCGCCCGCCATTTTCAAGTGGGTTTCAATACGGTACCGCTGACCATAGTTCATCGGGTTCGGGATTACCTTGGCACTGAAGATGACCTTATCTCCCTTGTCGATCTTGTAGGGGGTATCACCCAGTGCGATTCGTGTCAGTATTGAACCCGGTTCGCCCTGGTGTCCGGTAATTATCGGCAGAAACTTATCCTTCCCCATCTTCATCATCCTGCGGAGCGTCCTGTCAACGGTACGCCGGTTTCCGAACATGCTCATGGTCTCAGGGAACCCGACCAGTTTCATCTGTTCCGCAGTCGAGGAATACCGTTCCATCGACCTGCCGAGCAGGATGGGTTTTCTGCCAATTTCATGGGCACACTCGGCAATGGTCTTGACACGTGCGATGTGCGAAGAAAAGGTGCTGACCATAATTGCGTTTTTGTCGTCCTCGTAGCTGGTGATGGTGTCTCTGACAAGATCCCTGGCTATCCGTTCACTCGGCGATCGACCCGGGAGGTCGATATTCGTAGCCTCGCATATCAGGCCGAGCACTCCTTCCTTGCCGATCTGCCTGAGACGGTTGATATCCGGGGGCTCACCGATGATGGGGGTCCGGTCAAGTTTGTAATCACACGCATACACAATGGCACCATGCGGGGTATGCAGAACAGGTGTCGCCGTATCGATGATAGAGTGCTGCATCTTGACGAATTCAAGAGTCAGGTTCGCAGAGAGAGTGTATTTTTGTCCTGCCCTGAGAGATACCAGCTTGTTGTTTATAACGAACTTTTGTTCGGACGATATCTGTTGCCGTATGAGCTCGGTCGTATATGGGGTGCTGATGATTGGCGCGTTGTACCGGTGAGCAAGTTTCGGTATTGCACCAATATGGTCAAGATGCCCGTGGGAACACACAATCGCCTTGACCGTCCCCTCGATCTCGTTCATTATCGTATCATCAGGGATGGCCTTCATCTGGATAAGGTCGAGAGAATGCATGTTTTCGACCTCGGCGTCCTCATGGATCATGACCTGGTCCAGTCTGAGGCCCATATCAAAGATGACTATCTCTTTTCCGCAGCGGACAGCGGTCATATTTCGCCCGACCTCGTCATATCCGCCAACGGCAATTACTTCTATTTCCATTTTTCCTCCATTCTGTCTATCTGTTTCAAATAACTGCGGGTGTCGCCGGAAACGAGATACCCTGCCCTAGTCAGGTCGGATACCCGGGATGATCCTGTAAGGAACATGGCTATCCGCACCTGATCGTGTATCCTGTCAATTGTCTCGCAGAGGAGTTCAAACCCAAGCGATGCGGGTTTTAAAAGAGGAAGTGCCATTCCTCCGAGCGATGCTCCCATTGCAAGTGCCTTGGCTATATCAATTCCCGACCTGATACCGCCACTCGCAATTACCGGAACACCTGCTTTCCTTACCGCATATAAGCTTACTATTGTCGAGATCCCCCACTCCGAGAAATCATTTCCAAGTGCCGCCAGTTTCTCGTCTGACGGCTTCCCGCTTGCTGCTGCTCGGACTGCTTCGATTGCAGCCCACGAAGTACCTCCATACCCCCCCGTATCGATCGCACGGGCACCGGCTGATGCCAGTTGGCGGGCAGTTGCGAAGGATATACCTGACCCGGTCTCCTTGACAATTACCGGCACGGGTGATTCACGACAGACTGCTGAAAGCGCTGCCAGGCATCCTGTCGCATCGTGGTCGCCTTCCGGCTGGATGGCCTCCTGAAGAAAGTTCAGGTGAATTGCGATGGCGTCAGCCCTGATCATCCGGACCGCTTCCAGCACCCAGTCAATACCATGACGTTTCAGCTGGACTATCCCAAGATTGGCGACGATGAACGCATGGGGAGCCTCGTCCCTGACGACCGCAAATGTATCACAGAGGGATGGATCTTCAATGGCCGCCCGCTGCGAGCCGACCCCAATGCCAAGACCGTATTTTTCAGCAGCCCTTGCCAGAGTGCGGTTCACTTCGGTCGTTTCCGGGTGTCCTCCCGTCATGGCAGAGATGAAAAGGGGGGACCCCAGGTTCGCCATAAGGAAACTGACCTGAAGCCGTATGTCGTCCATATTGCATTCAGGGACTGCATTGTGCAGGAGACGGATGTCGTCGAAACCTGCATTGCCACGCTCAATGTCCTTTTCAAGGCATATACGAAGATGGTCCAGTTTCCGCGAAGCAGTCTGACGCTTAGGCGTCATCGGCATTCCCCCTGATCTTCGTACCTTCAGTACTTTTTCCGTCAAGAAACGCCGGTATCATGGATACATGAAAAATTTCCGAGTTTTTTCCAGCAAGGGCCAGGGAGAGCATCTCCTGGATCTTTCCCTGCATGCCTCCGGTGACGTCGGTATGTCCCGACCCACCAAGCGGTACATCCGATACCGTATGTGGAGTAATGACGGGTATCACGGACTCTCCATCCATAACCCCGGAGACATCTGTTGCCAGCCCCACCTTCACGGCACCAAGTGCCTGTGACAAAAAGACAACCAGCTGGTCTCCGGAAATGATGCAGGCACCTCTTGACAGGTCCATCACGACATCTCCATGAAGGACGGGCAGGATGCCATTTCTAACCATTTCCTTGAGATGTCGTACTTCCGGTTTCGCGAGCCGTCCATTGTCCGCCACCATTCCATGAAGGGGATGGACACCAATAGCCGGAACCCCATTCCTCCGCAGGGCCTGAACCACTGCATCATTGAGACGGGACACAGCCTCGTGGGTAACGGGGATGCCTACAGCACAACCAGGACTAAGTCCCGATGAAAGACCGTAGCGGTGAGCTTCCGGGTGACCGCATGACCCGGCTCCGTGGACCAGGACCAGGGGTAAAGGCCACCGGGCAGATATCCAGGATGCAATCTGCCCTATCTGGTCATCTCTGGGAGTACAGGACCTTCCCTTGTCAGTGATGATGCTTCCACCCAGTTTCAACAGGACGACCTGTTTAGTTTTCATGCTCTTTCCGTACCCCTTCCGTATCGATGGTCGTAATGACTGCTTTGGACCCCGTGGCTTCGATGGCCCCTGCAATGCGTGTCTTTAGATGCTTATGGCAGAGGGCTATAATGCAACCGCCTCCTCCCGCACCTGTCATTTTCGCACCATACGCCCCTGCAGCTCTTGCAGCGAGGACAAGACGTGAGAGAGCCGGATGACCGACTCCGAGCACTTCAAGAAGCGCATGGTTCATGTTCATGAGCCTTCCGATCTCACTCGGGCGTGAGAGGTGATACATCGATTCCATGGTAATCGCACCAATGGCATCAATGACCGGATTGTAAATCTCGGGATTCTTGTTTTTTAACTCGGCCACGGTTTCAACGAGCCGTGCCGTATTGTGCGCGATCAGGGTGTTGCCAATCACAAGAGAAAAATGATGTGGTGGAAGCCTGCGCCGGGATAGTCCGGTAATGAGAACCATGCCGCCAAAGGTTGATACCGCGGTGTCCGTCTGGCTTGCCTTTCCTTTCTGAACCTTTTTCTCTATAGAAAATGCCTTTTCTGCAATCTGTTCGCGTGAAAGTCCCAGGCTGAATTCGTCGTTGATAGCTGCCAGGGTCGCAACCGTGACAGCTGCCGATGAACCAAGCCCGGAGGCACTCGGGAGCTGTGAGCTGATATAGACGCTTCCCTTAACTCCAGTTGCTTCAAAGCATCCATCGATGTAGGGGGATTTTGCCCGGTGCGGATTCTTACTCCTTCTGACCGTTACAAACACCCGGGGCTTTATGGCCATAGCCATTCCCGGTTTGCCATATACGACGGCATGTTCCCCGAAGAGGAAAACCTTCCCCGGAGCGGACCAGGTGGCCAATCCTACACCACCGCAAGTGCGGCATACCCTACCACTTCAGACTGGTCTCCCGTTATGTCCCCACTGGTCCCGTATTCAATGAGATCTCCCTTCGTTGCTCCCATTTCCTGCGCGACGAGGCACATGGCCGCTATAGGTCCGTACCCACAGGCACTCACACCCAACTTCATTATGCGTTCATAGAAGAGGGGCATGTTCAGGTTTGAGAGGGCTTCGATAGCCTGCAGGTCGAGGGTTTTTGCTTTTAAAGCAGGGACATAATGGGAGAAGTCGCTCGATGCAACAATCCGGACATCCCTTACCGTGGCGCTGACCGCTTCAAGAATTCGTTCTGACAAGGCGACTGCACTGACCAGACTCTGGTCACCCATGATCACCGGAGCAACCCGAGCTCTTGGGAACCGGTACTTGATGAACGGCATCTGGACCTCCAATGAATTTTCAGGATTTTTTTGCTGGAAGAAGAGTGAATCATCAACGGGAATACCGGTTGCACGGATAAATACCTCGTCTGAGTTGATAATTCCGATCGGAGTTTCCCAGGAGCACATGGAAGTTGCGGTAACAGGAGCCCGGTGCGAAGGTCCTATCAGGACGATTGTCCCGTCAAAGTCCTTCGGAATGGTACTGTACGCCTTTGCCGCTATCGACCCCGAGTAGACATACCCGGCATGAGGGACAACAATCCCTCGTACTCCTGGTATTGCCGCTTCACGTTCGAAGAACGTTCCCAGCAACTGCTCGAGGTGACTCGGCTCCCTTGGATACCACGTCCCTGCCAGAAAGGCGGGTCTCGTTCTCATGCGTCCTGATCCTCTCTTTCATGAGAGAATAAAGTTCTCCCGTCAGAACTCAGTTTCGAAGTCCTCAGGTGTGAGAGAGGTTGCCACATTACGGAGGCGGAGCATCTCACGGGTCAGGAGGTAATATACCAGACTCAGGGCTTTCCTTCCTTTGTTGTTCGTGGGACTGACAAGGTCGACGAAGGAAGTCATGTTATTGGTATCGCAAAGTGCGACAACTGGAACACCGGATATCACCGCCTCCTTAATCACCTGCGCGTCTCCTATCGGATCGGTGACAATGACGACTTCGGGTTCGAGGTATCCCCTTAGGTTCTGATTAGTCAGCATTCCAGGGATGAAGCGCCCGATTGCAGACATTGCTCCAACGGTATCAGCAAAGGTCTTAGCCGGATACTGACCATACTGGCGGGAGGTGACTACAAGGATATTTGAGGGGTTGAACTGGTGAAGGAACCGTGCTGCAGTCTTGATACGTTCATCGGTTGAACGGATATCAAGGATATACAACCCGTCTCCGCGGACCCGGTATATGAAATCCTTCATATCCTTGCTTTTCTGCTGGGTACCGATATGGATACCTGCTGCAAGGTATTCTTCTACTGAAATCAGCGGTTCTTTTAATTCTATTTCCATCTCGTTCTCATTCATGCAAGAATCTCCTCGATTCGAATCAGTTCATTTAACTTGGCTATTCGTTCTCCACCCACTGCACCGGTTTTCAGAAAAATGCAGTTGAATGCGGTTGCAAGGTGTGCAATTGTTTCATCCGTTGTCTCACCAGAGCGGTGGCTCATTACCGTGTCCAGACCATGGGTGTGGGCCAGGTTTACCGCGGTGTAGGTGTCGGTCAGAGTCCCTATCTGGTTTGGTTTGATAAGGACGCAGTTGGAAGCACCCACCTCGATACCCTGTTCTATTCTCTCAGGATTTGTCACGTACAGGTCATCACCGCATATGAGGCAGCGGTCGCCGACCTGGGTGGTCAACTCTGCAAAAGCGGAAAAATCCTCTTCATACAGCGGATCTTCAACATAAATCAGCCCATACCTGTCCACTAACTCACTGATGTATGAAATCTGGTCCTCGGTGTTCCGGGTTGTTTCGCGATACTTGTAGGTCTTGGTAACCGGGTCGTACAACTGGCTTGCGGCGACATCGATCCCCATTTCTATCCCAACGTTGATATCACGGGACACATCCTTGACAGCCGATGAAACAACCTCGAATGCTGTTGCATCATCAATCCGCGGGGCCCATGCTCCCTCGTCACCTTTGCCCGACATCTGCCCTCTTGAAAGAAGTGTTTCCTTGATCCTCCGATGAACTGCGGCATTCGCGAAAACTGCTTCCTGCGCGCTCGATGCCCCGGTCGGGACCACAAGGAACTCCTGGATCTCTGTAGCCCCCTCTGCGTGCGCTCCTCCGCCAATGACGTTTCCAAGTGGCAGCGGAGTCACCATGGAGAAGATACCTCCGAGGTACCGGAACAATGGGAGACCCTTCTCGTTGGCAGCCGCCTTCGCATTGGCCAATGAGAGTGCAACCGCAACATTTGCCCCTATTGAGCTGAAATCTGAAGTACCATCGATCTCCCGGAGCGTCCTGTCAAAACCGGTCTGGTCTCCCGCTTCTTCACCAATAAGTTGTGGAATCACATTCTTTCTTGCAAAAGGAACTGCTTCAGCGGGTTTTTTGACCTTTGCCTCAAAAATCCCTGTGCTGGCACCGCTTGGTGCTGCAGCCCTTCCAAAACCATTTTCTGTAAAGACATCTGCCTCGACCGTAGGGTTGCCCCTGCTGTCAAGGATTGTCCGTACCTGGATCATCCGGATTGCCGTCATCCAAAATCACTTCTTCCGTTTCACGGTGATGGGGATGACCCCCTGTGCATACTCCTCAAGTGAAATCTCCAGCGGATCGGACCGCATGGTCCTGATCAGCACGGGAGCCCCCATTGAGATCTGCAGCGCCCGGGCCCCGATGATTCTGGCCTTTTCATATCGAGAATAATTTTGCGTCATCCGTCCTCAAAACCTGGAAACTTTACCATAGGGATGGGGTCGCTGAGATTCGAACTCAGGTCACGGCGTCCCGAACGCCATAGGATGGTCCAGGCTACCCTACGACCCCACATCATTCTTTTTTACTGATACGGGTTGAGATCGTCAATTATCTCTTTGTGTGTAAGAAGCATCCGCCGGCAGCAGTAGCGTTCTAAACCGAGGTCATCGAGGATTTTTTTGGAATCCTCGCCGGCCTCACGGCGCTTCTTGAACTCTTCGTATGCGGTTGAGATTACTTTTCCGCAGGTGAAACACCGTACTGGTATCATGGTGACCTCTTATATGGTTAACGATATGATTTCTGGAACTTCTTCCGCGCACCGCGACCGTGTGGTTTCTTTGCTTCTTTCTGGCGGGAATCATTCACAAGGAGTGCCCTGTCATAGGCTACGTAGATATCCTTGATCTGGGGATCATTGTGCCACTTGACAATCCCGCGCGCAAGAGCGGTCCGAACCGCTTCAGCCTGACCCATGACACCTCCGCCCTTGACATCGATAGAAACATCTACACCATCGACTGCTGCCGGGTAAAGGACGAGGGGCTCACTAATCTTCATCCTGACAAGATCTGTCCCGTACACATCAAGCTGTTCTGAGTTGATCCTGATGACGCCCTTACCAGGTTTCAACGTGGCCCGGGCTATCGAAGTCTTTCTTTTTCCGCTTGTATTTACAACCTTGCTGACCATGAGAGTTCACCTTAGAACTTCGCCCCGAGGAAACGGCTCACTGCGGCAAGGGTTACGTACTGCGGTGTTGAGAGCCGGTTCATGTGTGCTTCCTCGATCGATTCCTTCTCCATCTCTGAGAACTCCTTCGGCATACCTACATAGGCTTTTATCCTCTTGAAAGCGTCACGCCCACGTTCCCTCTTGTAGGGCAGCATGCCACGGATAGTCCTTTTCAGGATCTGGTCCGGCCTTCTGGGGAAGAACGGGCCGCCTTCTACAGACCCCCGGCTGCGCTTTTTCTTATATATGCCGATCACACGCGCCCTGCTGCCTGAGATAACGGTCTTCTCTGCATTCACTATAGCGATCTCCTCTCCTTCAAGGGACCGTTTTGCAACGATACTAGAAAGCCTTCCAAGGAGGAGCCCGTCTGCATCAATAACTGTTACCATGCACGATCACCTGAGGATCCGTATGCTGCTCCCTTTCGGGTTGTTTTGCACAAGTTCTTCGATCGTCATGCATGAACCGCTGGCCCCCCGGATCTTGCTGCTGGCCGAGGAACTGAACTGTAGTGCAGCAACATTGACCGGCATCTCCAGTACACCGCTTCCAAGGACCTTGCCTGGAACGATGACCGTTTCACCGGAGCTCGCATAGCGGTTTATCTTGCCGATATTGACCTCGGCATAGTTACGTCCCGGTTTTTCAAGCCGGTCTGCAATCTCACGCCAGATATTCGCCCCGTTTTCACTGGACGTCCTTTTTAAGAGATTGATCAGGTTAATGAGGCGCGGATTGGTCTTATTCTCTATTCCTTTCATTCGAAAGTCACCCCTGATACTTGTTCAAGTTCTTGTGCGAGCGTCTCCGAGTGGTTCTTGAGAAACCTGGCGGCGCCCTCCATCACTTCCTTTACCTTCAGCGAGCCATCGCTTTCTACGACGAAGATGAAACGGTTCGGATCACTTGTGATCCTGATGGCAGGTTCTTCACCTATCCCACTGTTCAGACAGGCCTTCTCACAAAGCCTGCATAATGAGCAGTCTTCAAGTCTGCCGTCTGCGATACCCACCTTTCCATTCTTCTTAACGAGGATGACACGGGGACACTCCTCAATACACAGGCCGCACGCATCGCAGTTGGAGGCTACCTCAACCACAGGATAGTTCTTGTAACCGCATACTGTCACCGGCTGCCACTTGGAGTGCTCCTTGCCGGTGTTGACTATCGCCCGTGCTTCAATTACGACTTTCTGTCCCTTTTCCAGCTTCACGATGGGGATGGTGTCAAGGGCCGGCCTTATAGCTGGATCAGAAGATATCAGGTCTCCTGATGTTACCATCCTCGGTCCCTCAACACTCATCGAGAAGGTTATGGAACAGCCCGAACACCCTGTCCCGTTGCAGCTGCATTCGGTTTCCCTGACAAACATCCCTGGCTCGGTGATTAATGGTATCAGACCAAGGCGGTGTGAGAGCATTTCATCGAACAAGGCACTTGTGTTGTCATAAATCCTGACATACTCTATGGCTAGGGTCGGGACTTCAGCATACATAGCCCTTCGGAATGCATTTGCAAAGGAGGTGTCTGCTCCCGACAGAGTAAACCGGGTTTCCTGATCGTTAAGGCTCGCGAAGATAATCTCCATCAGACTCTCCTGCCCCGCCGACCGCCCTTGGCGCGGATTGAGTCATGTGGAACGGGAGTCACATCCTCGATCCTGCCTATCCGGATCCCGGCACGGGAAAGCGCCCGTATGGCGGCCTGGGCACCAGGTCCCGGACTTCTCTGCTTTCCCCGTCCCGGAGCACGGACCTTGATGTGAAGACCAACAAATCCTTTCTCCCGGGCCGCGTTGGCAACATTTCCTGCCATCTGCATGGCAGCATAGGGTGAGCCTTCATTCCGGTCCTGTTTTACGACCATTCCCCCGCTGCTTTTGGTAACCGTTTCAGCTCCCGTGAGGTCGGTGACGGTTATGATGGTGTTGTTGAAAGAGGCATAGATGTGAGCTACACCCCATTTTTCCTTCTCGTTCGCCATGATACCTACCTCCCGACCTTGGCAATCCGGGCACGTTCAGCATGGTTCTCATTCATGAGCCCTGACCGTGTATAGTAACCTATTGCATTCTCTTCCTCGCGGGTGACGAGATACCCGGGGATTGTAACGGCACGTCCTCCTACCGCGATGTGCCCATGCGTGATGAACTGCCTCGCCTGTTTCGGAGACCGTGCAAGTCCTTTCCGGTATACAATCGTCTGGAGCCTGCGTTCGAGAGGTTGCTGGACTTTGAGGGCAAGGACATCATCAATGTCCCCCTCTGGGCCAAGGACACCCATTCGCTGGAGGTGCTCGGTCAGTGCAGACATCTTGGTCTGGAACAGGCGTGAATCGGCTCCCGTGGACATGAGTGCAAGGAGTTCACGGGCTGCTTTGCGGTACCTCCTCAGGTAACTCTTTGCCTTCCATACCTCGCGCTTGTTCCTCAGGCCGTATTCAATGACAAGGCGTGTTTCTTCCTCGATCCTTGCCTTTTCAAACGGACGCTTCGGCGTCTGGTATGATTTGTGATTCTTTCCAGGATATCCCATCTGACCACCTTACTCCTTCTTCCGGCGGACACCAACCGTGATACCGGTCCTGCCCGTGGACTTCGTCCTCTGGCCCCTGACCTTCTGGCCGGTTTCATGCCGTATCCCGCGGTAACACCGCATCTTTTTCATGACGTTCAAGTCCTCTTCAAGGGTCAGGGAAACGTCGCTGCCGAAAAGGTGACGGCTTTCACCTGTGAACAGGTCTTTCTGACGGTTAACCATCCAGAAAGGTACCTTCGAGGCGTATTCGGCAACGATGCCTCGCAATTTTTCAACCTGGTCCTCAGGGATCTTTCCCATGATGTCATGTTCATTAACACCGGCAAGCCGTGCGATGGACTGTGCAGTGTGTCTTCCCACACCTTTTATGCCAGTCAGTGCAATCTGCACGGTTTTGGTTCCATCGAGGTCCGTGTTGGCGACCCTGACGAAATATCTGATATCTTCTTCCTGCGCCATTAAAATCCCTCATGGTCTGCTATAAGATGTATTCGAAGCGCTGAGGGAGGGATTTGAACCCTCGAGTCCCAGGGGGACACAGGTTTAGCAAACCTGCGCCATACCAGGCTTGGCTACCTCAACAGGCAATCTCGCATCTTTCGATACTCGCAGCAGACATCTGCTGCTCCATGAATGGTGCTGTATTATATGGACGGGTCTGGATAATAACCATTGTGGTTTCTGGTCCTCCGAAAGGCACACAGCCTTGGGCCAGGAGGTTACCTGGCGCCGCCTCTTCGCTCAATACCTGACGAAATGAGCGCGGACGTGACAATGGGCAGGGCAATTGTTGCATCACAGAAACACTGGGCCCGCACAGACTCAACCGTTTCCTTCCCCCAGCTGACGGCTTCCTCAAACGTGCAGCCAGACAGGCCTCCAAAATGGGGGTTGTCTGTGGTAAACTGGACGGCAAAATCGTGGCCCGTACAGTCCGACTTGTGAATGGACCCGATTACCTGGGTCTGCTGGATGAAATTTTTCGGTACTCCGCCCCCGATGTAAACAACCCCTGTTTTTTCAGCCTTTTCGACATGCCGGGTTATCTCATCTGCATCTGATATCTGGTCGATATGAACGGACACACCGCTCCTCCGGGCGATGACAAGGCCGATTCCTATAGAGGAATCGCATAGTGCGGGCACGAAAATGGGTATGCCCATCCTGGCGCAAGTGGCGGTAAATGAGCTCCCTTCCGGCCGGCGGTCTATAAGCCACTTACCAAGCTCTGCGATGAACTGAGCTGATGAACCATTGAACGGAGCGATTTCTGAAGAAAAAGTCGCTATCTCCCGGTCGATGTCCCTGAACTGTTCCTCGTATGCAAATACGTCATAGATCCGGTCGATTCCCTGTTCAAACAGGTCCTGGTCATTCACATGGTGGTATCCGCGGTAGTGCCTGACACCAAGGTGTTCACAGACGTCATGGAAGACATTTGCCCCGGTTGAGACGACAATATCGATAAAACGGCGTTCTGCGAGTTCAATGAGGCAGCGTTGCATTCCCGCGGGGATCATCGCCCCGGAAAGGCCCAGAAATATGGAGCACCCCGGCTCGGCTATCATCTTCTTCCATGCCTTGAACGACTCTCCCAGCTGCCGCCCCTGGAAACCGGTATGGCTCATGGACTCCAGCAGGAGCGCTACATCGGGCTGCGGAGCAACCTGCCGGGTAGGCTCAAGTTCCATGGAATGCACCTCCCGGTGCCGGAACTACGGAGACCACGATGGCAGAAGCAGTACTGAAGGGATCCATGTACGGCACCTTTTCAAAAAATCAAAGGGCTTTTACAAGCGCTGAACGGGTGATTATCCCCCTGAGCTTGCCCTGTTCCGTTACCGGGACCGAACTGAACTTCTTCTGAATAATGAGGTCAAGCACGGGAAAGAGCCCAGATCCACAGTCAACAGAGAAGACAGGTGCAGTCATAATGTCTCTTACGATCAGGTTGCGGATGCGGTGGTCCTGGTGTCTGTCCTCCACCATCTCGCGGAACTTGCGCATGGCTACAGCAACATCTGTTTCAGTTACGATTCCTACCATACGGTCCTGTTCAGTTACGACGAACCTGAGGATATTGTCATCTATCATCCTGCGCCTGAGATGGACGACCCGTTCTTCGGCGTCAATCGTAACCGCTTTTTCCAGGACCGTGTCAAGCGTGACATCAGGTTTTACCACCTTCAGGAGGTCATCATGAGTCACCTGGCCAATCAGTCTGTGGTCCTTGTCGTACACTACAACGAGTTTGTATACCTGGAGGAGCGGAACGACCACATCCAGGGTCTGGTCAGGGTAGACGGGAGTAAATTCCTCTTCAACCGAATTGGAAACGTGGATCGCCGTTGGCGCCAGGCCCGAGTTCTTTTTGCTGCCGAGTGTTTCCGCAATCGTATGACGGGAGATCGTCCCTACAACAGCGTTCTGGTTCACCACGACCAGGGGATCCATCGCCTGATCGAGCATCTTGTCGAGTGCCTCGGTAATGGGTGCTGATTTCGCGATTGTTACCGGCTTGGACATAATGTCCTTGACGAGCATTTCTTTTGTCATGTTGTCACTTCCCGGATGATATCATCTCTTTTGAGGATTCCGCAAATCTCCGTTTCCCTGACTGCCACAACACTGTTGATATGGTGGCTTTTAAAGAGCGCGAGGGCCTCCTGAACGGACGCTGTGGGATCGATCGTGATGACCGGGCGTGTCATCACATCTTCGGCAATCGCTGATGCATGGACAACGTGCCGGAACATCTTCCGTCCACCCGCCTCATCCTTGCGGAGCATGCTGATATCATGCTCCGGGAGTCCTGCACCCTGTTTCGAGTAGGTGTAGAACGCGAGGTTGCTTTCCGTGATGATGCCTGCCAGGGTTCCATCATTATTAGTCACTATCACTTTATCATTCCGCTCACTCATCACTTCGATGATATGTGAAACCGAATGATAGCGCGATACGGTCACTGCGTCCTCCATGAGATCGCCCACCCGCGCATCCAGACCGCTCACCAGCCCGGACCGCATGAGATCGGATTTCGTAACAATACCGGCTAAGCTGTCTTTTTCCATTATCGGGATCCCGCTGATATCCCTTTTGACCATGATTCTGGCTACATCACGCATCCCTGTTTCCGGAGCGGCTGAAACCGGGTCGGGTGTCATGAGGAGGCGGACGGCTATCGTATCTATCGGTCTTCTGCGCCACAGAGGGTCTGTTTCAAGGAGACGATACCCGATATCCTTTTTCGTGATAATCCCGACAAGGAACTCGTCCTGAATGACGGGGAGACGTGACAGATGATGTCGGATCATCAGGTTCCTCGCCCGTGACACCTGTTCATCAGGTGTTACGACACGAACAGGGGCGTTCATTACATCAGATGCCTTCATGGGGCTTCACCTCTCTGATAATGCCCTGACCATATCATATTCCGTTATCAGACCTATCAGACGGGAGTCTTCGATGACAGGCAGAGCACCGACTTTTTTATCCAGCATGTCCCTCGCGACATCATGGAGGTTTTTTTCCGGCGTGGTAGTGAACAGGTCGCCTGACAACAGTTTCCTTACTGGCAGGCCCATGATCTCACCCACGTCCCCGGTCACCATCTGGGAGAATACTTTTCCACTGCCCATGAATCTCATGATATCAGTTGCTGTGATGATGCCAAACAGGACATCGTCACTGACGACGGGCAATCTCCTGAAGCGGTGTTTGGTAAGCTCCTGTGATACAGCGCTGATGGGGCTTTCCGGGGAGGTAACCCTCAAATCCGTGGTCATTACCTCCTCAACAGAAAGGGCTGTCCTCTCGTTTTTGAGTACTTTCAAGACATCACGTTCTGTAACAATTCCGGCAAGAGCACCTTCCGGGTCGCTTATCGGGATCCCGCCAATCTTTTGCCTGATAATGATGTCAAGGGCATCATTCAGGCTCCCGCCCGAGGGAAGCGTCACGACCTGAGGAGTCATTATGGCGGATATACTCTCGTTTATCGCCGCAAGGAAATTCCCTCCGTGTTTTATGGCCACGAGATTGAACTTGTCACCCCCGCCGAGAAAATTGATGAAATCACCGGATGTTACAATACCCTTGATATGTTTTGTTCCTGCGTCAATCAGAGGGAGTCTCCGGACCTTCCACTCGGTCATGGTCTCGATTGCAGACAGGATACGCATCGTCGGCGTGGAGGAGACGACGGACCTGCTGGCAAGTGCCATTATCTCGCCCTCCTGACGGACAAGATGCGACTTGAACTCAACCGGACCCCGGTCCATTGAACCAGGCATTTTCAGAAGCCGGTCACCTTGTTTGTTAGTTCGTTCAATATGGTGCATGTGAGATCCTCCACGTAGTGAGTATCGGGATTTCTACACCCCGGAGAGAACATCGTGCCTGTCGAGTATTCCGACCAGTTTCAGGTCTTCAACAACCGGAAGACGCCCGATATTGTTCCTGACCAGAAGATCTGCAGCGTCCTGGATAGTATCATCAGGTGTCACTGAGATGACCTGCTGAGTCATCAGATCACACACCGGGGTGTCAGCCGGATGACCAAGTGAGGGACGAAGGTGGCCTTCACGGAGGAGATCCCTGCGGGAAACAATCCCCACGAGGCGTTTTTTCCGGATAACCGGCAGGGCGTTATAACCACATTCAAGGATTGTGGTATATACTTTCTGGAGGGGATCGTCAGCACAACAGGTCATAACCTTCCGGGTCATGAAATCAGATACACGTCCTTGGAGGTTTTTGCGGTTTATTATGACCGGAAATAGGTCTGACAGAAGCACCGCTCCGATAAGGGTCATGCCTGGTCCAACCACGGCAGCGCTGTCCGTCTTGAAGGACTTAATAGCGATGACAGCCCCCTCGATACTATCCCCTGGCGTGACAAACGGCGCGTCCTTTAAAAAACCGTCCACCGTAACATTCGATTTTGTCGAGGTTATCCTGAGGACATCGGTGATGTCGATGTATCCTGCCAGTTCCTTTTTGGAATCGGCTACATATATCTCGCGGAACACGTCATCCCGAAGGATCTTGCGGGCCTTTGTTACAGTGTCGGAAACGGTCAGCGTGGGGATGCTGATGAGGTAGTCCTGGACTCCCTTCATCAGATGCTCTCCTCATCACGGCATGATGAGCAAAGGAGCATGGTGTCGACACGGCGGAGGTCATCAGACATCTTTCCGCAGCGGTCGCACACACCCATATCTATCTCATCCCCCCTGTTGATCTCTATCAGGGCCGACAGGAGTTCGTTAATGGTGGTTGATGCCGCAAGGATATCGCGGACGGTGACGATCCCGATAACAACATTATCATCATCCACAACCGGGAGTCGTCGTACACGCTTTCTGGCCATCATTTCTGCAGCTTCACCAACGGTCTGATCTGCGCCTATGGTGATGAGTGGGGTGCTCATGATGGCCTTGACCGGAACGGATCCTGGTTTTCTGTCCCTGGCTACAATCTTGCAATTCATATCCTCTTCGGTCACAATCCCAAGCGGGAGGTGCTTGTCGAGGACGATACAGCTCCCGACCTCGTCACGGCACATTGCCTTCGCAGCTTCCGAAACGGATGCTGATGCATCAATAGTGGTAGCATTGGTCTGCATGATATCGCGCACAATAATGCGTGTATCCAGTCGAAGGGAGTCATTCGAATATGTCATCTGCATCACCTCCTTTGCCTTCATCCAGGCGTTTTCTGGCGGCTGCCGGTTTCCCTGAATCGGGCACTATTATGTATGAACGGGCCTATAAATAAGCGACCGCGAACGGGCAAACTTGACGGAGAGTTACGAGAACCCTAATAAGAACATCCTTCATATAGACACGATAGGCCTGCAACAGGAGACTTCGCAGGGCCGCAACTCCTTCATGCCGGGGGATACCATTCAATGGACCTGTTTACCCAGACAAGACAAAAGCTAGCTTCCCTCCTTACAAAGGTATTTCGGAAGAAAAACACACGTATCGGAATTTATGGGCCTCCAAATGCTGGCAAGACCACCCTTGCCAACCGGATAGCCCGGGACTGGACCGGTTCGCAGGTCGGGGCGGTCAGTGAGATCCCTCATGAGACCCGACGGGCACACAGGGCACACGATATCGTGATCACGAGTGCCAATGGAAAGTCCATAACCATTGATATCGTCGATACCCCGGGTGTCACCACCAAGATCGACTACAAGGAGTTCCTTGAGTATGGCATCACCAAGGACGAAGCTATAAGCAGGGCACGCGAGGCGACCGAAGGGGTGGCCGAAGCCATGCACTGGCTCCGCGAGGATATCGACGGGGTTATCTACATGATGGACAGCACGGCCGACCCGTTCCTCCAGGTCAATATCATGATGATAGGGATTGTTGAAAGCCGGAAACTCCCGGTTGTAATCGCAGCCAATAAAATTGACCTCCCTGATTCAAACCAACAGAGAATCAAGACTGCCTTTCCTCAACACCCGGTGGTCGGTATATCCTGCCTAAACGGCCAGAATATCGAAGAACTTTACGAAAAAATGGTTACCGTGTTCCGGTGAGATCATGATACAGGGAATTCAGATAGACCTTATTTCCGAGGACCGGCTGGCCCGGTTGACATCCATGGAGAAGATCCACCTGATCCTGGACAGTGTGCGGCGGGGGAACATTGTTATCATTGAAAAAGGCCTTGGACATGATGAAGAATGCAGTCTAAAAGTGATAGCGTTGCTTAAGAATCTACGAGATGGTGACTAAGGCAGGGTAAAA
>CASGHA010000195.1 GCA_949319355.1 uncultured Methanospirillaceae archaeon
GCAGTCACCTGGGCCTCCCGGGACGACTCATCAGCATAGGCACGGTCTCGCCGGGCCTACCTGGATATCGGTATTCATGAAATCTTCATCAAGAAAACCGAGGGGCCCTGTTCCCCCGGGCCTGGCCGAGGGTTTGGATTGTTGGTGCAGGACCGGCCCTGTTTCTGCCGAAGGATAGAAAATCCAAAAAATCAGGCATATCCCCGTGGGACTCAGACGGCCCGGACTTCTTATAAGAGAGTTTTTGGAAGGTGAGTGACCAATTCCAACCCTTGATTCCGCAGAGAAGAAAGAACTATTCAGTACCCGTTATTCAGGGTCACGAACCGATCCGGCACATCAGGTACCTGATTAATGATATCTGACAAATATGCAGAGTTACCTGTTTAAACCATTTTTGTGCCATCTCCCGGCAGCAACACCTTTCACCTCAGGCCCCCCATCACACACATCCACATACGGAGAGAGGAAGATGGAGTTTACAGACATCGTCATGAAACGGTACGCGACGAAAAGGTTCGATGGCCGGAAAGTCCCTGAGGAAAAGATCAACCAGCTCCTGGACCTGGTCCGGTATGCACCTTCGGCCCTCAACCTGCAGCCATGGAGAGTCCGGGTCGTGACCGACCAGGCAACGAAGGAACAGCTGAAACCGGCGGCATTTGACCAGGAACAGGTGACGACCTGCTCGCACCTCCTCGTCTTCTGCGCCGACCCGGACTATGACGGCCTCATCAGGAAGCTCGGCGTCCTCCTGAATAAAAACAAGGTCCCGGAGGAGGTCAGCAGCATGGTCCTCGGGATGGCAAAAGACTTCACGAAGCCGATGAACGCCGATCAGCGCCTCGGCTGGTCCCGGGCACAGACGTACCTTGCCCTGGGAAACGCCCTGAACGGGGCGAAGTCGCTCGGCCTTGACTCGTGCCCGATGGGAGGCTTCGACCCGGCCGAATTTGCCAGGATCCTGAAGATCCCGGCACCCCTGGTCCCGGTCATGCTCTGCCCGGTGGGGTACGCGGCCGACACCCCGATGCCCAAGGTCAGGTACTCCCGCGAAGAGATACTGGTCTGAAGCGGGAATGGAGAGGATATTTCCACTTTTTTCACGAGAGTGTTTTTAGAGGAGTCCGGGCGATATCAAGACAGAAAAGAATGGAATAGCCTTTGAAGACTTATCCCGTGTTTTCAATGAGTCCAATGTCTTTACTGTTTCTTGTTGATTGTTAGTCATCAATTGTTGACTTTCATTCAACACCTTCTGGATTTCAAGGACATTCACCAAGGATTTATCTTCCTTTACACAGGGAGATGCCAGAAATGACACCGGGGTTCCTGTCCCGCAGTCCCTCAATACAATCCCCCTCATCTCCCCGAATAATACCTTTTGACACAACAAACCGGATGGTTGTTAAAGCGGCCCACCACACCCTCAATTATGCTGAGCATCAAGGGTGCCACCATTTCTGTTTGCATGATCGTGGCATTTCTGACGATTAGTTTCATTTCCGGCTGCACCGGCATGAGCGCTTCCACGGATAACCCGGGGGGAGTGGGGAGAGATGCGGCATCCGTCATGGGCGGAGGGTCCCATGATCCCGCTGACCTGGTCAATGAGGCGTGGTCCCTGAACGCCCAGGGAAGGTTCAGGGAGGCCAGTGACCTCATCGACAAGGCCGCTGCCCTTGACCCCTCTGCCCCCGGGGTCGCGTTCAACCGCGGCTGGGCGCTTACCGGGCTTGGACGGTACAACGAGGCCCTGACAGCCCTTGACCAGGCCCTGTCTGAAAACCCGGATTCCGCCATATCGTGGTCCAACAAGGGGTATGCCCTCGCTCACCTCGGCAGGTGCGGGGAAGCGAAACGGGCGTACACCCAGGCCCACGACCTGGAACCCTCCAACATAGCCATCAGGGAAAGGCTGAACGTGATAGGTTCTTATTGCACCAGCACCGGCACGGTTCCAGCGACAACCGTTCCCGTAATCACCCGGTCAGTTGCGCAAACGGTGACCACCCCTGCCCGTTCGGACAATACAGTCATCGTACAACCCACGAAGGCCCCGCAGCAGGTGATAGAAAACATCAACAGCGAGGCGGTTATCAACGGGGCAACGAAGGCTTCTGCCTTCAAATTTCCCACGCCGGTCGTTATCATTTCCCTGTACAACTACCACTGGAATGATGGGAAGGGGGACACTCCGGGGATAATCGAGATTCAAAACGCAAATACGGGAGACCTCTACGGACCCTATACTGCAAAAGGCCTCCCAACCTCGGATGGAAAGCAAAACGTGTTCTGGTCAGTCGAACCCGGGATTACCATTCCAGCCGGAACATACTGGATAAAGGATTCAAACCCGTCAACATGGAGCCAGAACGCTCAGACCGGGGGCGCCGGGATGACACATATCGTCTATCAGCAGACCAGTTCAACGTCATTCTCATCACCTTCGAAAAACCTGATACAGACCGTCGTTCCGACAATGACAACGAAAGTACCACCAATTACCTTGATTGCACCTGACCTCGGCTCGGTCTGGACGGTCAGGGAGCATGATTCCTTTGTCATAAAGGAACTCCCGGGTGCCGGCAACTTCGAAGGCACATGG
>CASGHA010000196.1 GCA_949319355.1 uncultured Methanospirillaceae archaeon
CCCCCTGAACAGCAAGAAGTACGCGAAGACGACCGGGACGAAGAAGACGAACCAGAGCACGCCGTTCCACTTGAGGATGGACCTGCCGTCCATCGGGGTGAAGGGCATGAGGTGGTACGTGCCCACGATCAGGTTGAACATGATGCTCATGGAAGCAGCGACCTGGTACACTCCCCCGAGGAAGATAAACGGCACGAAGACCAGGCTTGCAAGCACGCTGATCACCGGCCCGGCCAGCATGATCCTCCCCATCTGCTCCTTCGGGACGGTCGCCGCGGAGGCGATGACGTTCTTCGAGGGCTTGGCAAAGACGATTCCCGTGATAAGCCCGGTGATGAACATCGTGAGGATCCCGATGTCCCAGAGCTTCAGCTCGACCTCGTCCTTGTACTTTCTCGCGATGTACCGGTGGCCGACCTCGTGGATAGTGATGGCCACCCCGGCACTCACGACATACATGAGGAGCATTCCCGGCGCCATCCACTCCTTTTTGGCTACCAGGAACGCAAGGCCATAGGCGACCGCCCCTACCAGGACGACCAGGACCTCGGTCACGCTGAGCCCCAGGAAGACGGGTTTTTGCGGGGTGACCGTGGTCTTCCGGATCTTCGACTCGCTCGTCCCGGCGACGCCGATACCGTAGTTCCCGAGGAAGTTCCGGCTGTACTCGACGGTCTTGCCCCACCGTTTCGGGGACCTCTGTTCCAGAAGGGCTCCAAGGGCACTCAGGGTGACTGTGATGGCCAGTGCGAGGAGGCCTGCCTTCTGGGGCGGGATGAGCGTTGCCGCGGCGGGCAGCGACTTCCCCACCGCCACCGACCTGAACCCTGCCAGGGCGGATGCGACCTCGCTGTTTTCCTGAGCCCTCGCGAGCTCTGCTGCATCAGGTTTTCCAGGCTGGGAAAGTGCCGAACCCTGTTCTTTGGCTTCATTCAGCCGGTTCCCGAAGGTGTCTTCCGGGGGGACCCTGTCGCCGCCACCTATCTGTCCTGGCGGGTTGTCGGAATTAAAAGGCAGCGTCGGGTAGGTCGTCGGAATGGTTATGTTCATCCCGGGGGTGACATTGGCGATTGGTTTAAAGCGGATATCAGGACTGTTGAACACCTTGTCCAGGTTTGGAGAGTCCCCGTCACCTCCCCCGCCGTATCCTCCCGGCTCATCTCCCCCACCGCCGATCCCGCCGGAGGGAAGGGTTAGGTTCGGTTTTTCAGGGATTGGTGTCCCGACGAGGACCATGACTTCAGGCTGCGGCGTGGCGACTGGTTGCAGTACCCTTGACCTTGAACTGACCTTGCCATTCCACTTCCACAACAGGTCTTCTCCTGATATCGGCGGAGGAGGGGCGAAGATGCCGGTCTGGAAGGAATCCGGAGCAGGCTGTATCTCATGATACCCGCCTTCCCAGGAATAGGAGTCGTCGGTGCCGGCCGGAGCGGCCGGCGGTGCAGGGGGAGGCACGATGATCATTTCCGGAACTGGCACATCAATGACGATTACCCCGATCCCACCATCCCCTTCGGCACCGGCAGAGGTGCTTAGCAATGCAACTATTATTCCGGTAAATATCACCAGACAGAGTATTGATAGCTGCTTGTCCCACGTCCGTCGCATCATTTCACCCTAGGTAAGGATCGTTCGACCTGTCGTTATGAAGCTATGCCGTGCAACAATGTCACCTGTTGACCTGGTGCAATACACCTGGCCGCCCTGTTTAAAAGGAGCTTTCATATCCGACCCGGAGATACATGACATGTATCCGGAGCGACCCTGCCGTGCTTACCGTCCTCTATGTCGATGATGAACCCGACCTGCTCGACATTGCACGGATTTTCCTGGAGCATTCCGGCAATTTCGCGATAGAGACCTGTACTTCGGTCAGCGAGGCCGAGGCAAAGCTGCAGGAGAAGCAGTACGACGCAATCGTGTCCGACTACCAGATGCCGGAAAAAGACGGGATCGCGTTTCTCAAGTATATCAGGGGTACCTACGGGCGTATCCCCTTCATCCTCTTCACCGGGAAGGGCCGCGAGGAGGTCGTCATCCAGGCGCTTGAAAACGGGGCTGACTTCTACCTTCAGAAGGGAGGGGAACCGAGGTCGCAGTTTGCCGAGCTCCGGAATAAGATCGAGAAGGCGGTGAGCGAACAGCAATCGCTCGAGGCCAGGCTGGACTCTGAGAGGCGCCTCGCCGACATCATCAACTTCCTCCCTGACGCCACCTTTGCCATCGACCGGGAGGGCCGGGTCATCGCGTGGAACCAGGCGATGGAGGAAATGACCGGTGTCCCGGAAAGCGGGGTCATCGGAAAGGCAGAATACGAGTATGCCCTCCCGCTCTACAACGAACGTCGCCCGCTCCTCATCAACTACATCCTTACCGGGACCTCCGGGGCGGACAAGTACTACGACGACGTCACGCAGGACGGCAACAGGCTCGTTTCCGAGAAGTATGTCCCGTTTGTCTACGGCGGAAAAGGTGCCTACCTCTGGTTCGCGGCCTCCCCCCTGTATGATTCCCACGGGAACCTCGCCGGGGCAATCGAGTCGATCAGGGACATCACCGCCCAGAAAAATCTCGAGTCCTCCCTGCGGGCGAGCGAGAGCCGCTTCCATAACATCTTCAACTCGACCGCGGAGGCGATGCTCGTCGTCGACAGGGACACGGCAGGGGTCCTTGACGCGAACCCCCGGGCATGCCACCTGTACGGGTACGAAAGGGATGAACTCCTGAAGAGGCGTTGCAGCGACCTCACCTCCGGCAACAACCGCATGGTCCCTGATGGCGAGACCGGCATACAGCGCATCACCGGCCAGGAGCACCTGAGGAAGGACGGCTCGACCTTTCCTGCCGAGGTCACCTTTAACATCTATCCGCAGAAGAAGCGGACGATCATCATCATCAACATCCGCGACATCACCGAGCAGATACGGAACGAGGAGGAACTCCGGCGACGGAACGAGGACCTGAACGCTGCCTACGGGCAGCTGGCCACGAGCGAGGAACGGTACCGGTCGATCTTCCAGAACGCCTCGGATATCGTCAGGATACTCGACAGGGAAGGCACCATCGTGTTCGACTCGGCCTCCTCCCAGCATATCCTCGGATATCCCCCAGGATTTTTCATCGGTAAGAAGCCGTTCGAATTTATCCACCCGGACGACAGGGAAAGAGTGCTGCATGACTACCAGGAGGTCTGTGACCGGACCAACCCTTCGGTTCCCACGGAGTTCCGGATGCGCCGGGCCAACGGGGAGTACATCTGGGTGGAGGCGCTCGGGGTCAACCTGCTGGACGACCCGGCCGTGAAAGGGATAGTCACGACTTCCCGGACGATCACCGAGCGAAAACGGGCGGAAGCCGAACTGGCGCTACGTGAGGAGTATTACCGGACGCTTCTCTCAAACGCATCAATCAGCCTGTTCCACTGGGACCCGGACGGGACACTCGTCCTCGTCAACGAACATGCAGCCTGGACCTTGGGCACTACCCCCGATACTCTCAAGGGAAAACCTGTTGTTGAACTATTCGGGCCTTCCATGGGGCATTTGTTTTTGGAACGGATCCAGGACGCCGCCACGAGGACTACCCCCACTGAGTATGAGGATTATCTCTCGCTGCCCGGCAGGGAAGGGTGGTTTTTTTCAATTCTGAGCAGGGTGAATGACTCATCAGGAAACATCCAGGGAGTCCAGGTGATATCATTCGACATAACCTCGCAGAAAAAGACCAGCGAAGAACTCATACGAAAACACGAGGAACTCCAGGCCGCATATGAACAGCTGGAGGCCTCCGAAAGAGAACTTGCCAGTAACTACAAGGCGCTCAATAAAAGCAACCGGAGCCTTGCAAAAAGCGAAGGCCGGCTCAGGCGCCTGTTTGACCACATGGAGGAGGGACTGGCCCTACACGAGCTGGTGTACGGTGAGAGCGGACAGGTCTCAGATTACCGCATACTGGCAGTCAACCACGCTTATGAAAGATTTGTAGGGATAAACCAGGAGGATGCGGTCGGCAGGACGGCCACCGAACTGTACCGGACAGAAGACCCGCCCTATCTGGACATCTACTCACGGGTGGCCCTCACGGGAAACCCTGCCTCATTTGACACCTACTTCCCGCCGTTGCAGAAACACTTCAGGATATCCGCGTATTCTCCTAAAAAAGGCCAGTTCGCAACAATATTCCTCGACATCACGGAGATACAGCACAAGGAGGAGGAACTGGCACGCCAGCACAGTGACCTCGAGCAACTATACGAGGAGTTGGCAGCGGGCGAGGAGGAACTCCGGAGGAACTACGAGGACCTGCAGAAAACCGGGCAGGACCTTTCACAGAGCAGGCAGCAGTACAGGAACGTCCTTGACACGTTGCAGGACGCCTATTTCAGGACGGACCGGGAGGGGTTCCTGAGGGAGGTCAACCCTTCGGCGGCACGCATGTTAGGGTATGGCTCGGCAGATGAGATGATGGGTGTATCTATTCTGACCTTCTACCGCAGCCCCGAAGACCGGCAAAAACTGCTCGACTATCTCGACGTCCATAAAAGTGTAACCGACTGGGTGACCGAGGGGCAAAGAACGGACGGTTCTTCGTTCTGGGCCTCAATGAACGTCCAGAGGTTGTATAACGAAAAGGGAGAACATAACGGGACTGAAGGCTTCATCAGGGACATAACTGACAGGAAAAACGATGAGGAGGCTCTCCGCGAGGCAAACAAGAAGCTTAACATCCTGAGCAGCATCACCCGGCACGATATCATCAACCAGCTGACGCTCCTTCGGGCCTATATTGACCTTATAGGCACCGAGCAGGGGGAGGTTCTGGAAAATAACCCGAAGTTCCGTAAGATCGGGGAGATCGCTACCCGGATAGACACGATAATCAGGTTCACGAAGGAGTACCAGGACATCGGCGTCACCTCTCCTGTTTATGTCAACCTCAACCGGACCGTCAGCGAGACCTGGGAAGAGCGGCCGCATGACGGCGTCACCATGACAAATACTATCGACGCCGGGGTGGAGGTCTACGCGGACCCCCTCGTAAGGATGGTCGTCTTCAACCTCATGGACAACGCCTTCAGGCACGCAGGGCCGTCACTCTCCACTATCAGGTTCAGTTCGTCTTTTGATGGCGATGCCCTTGTGGTGCGGTACGAGGATGACGGTAATGGTGTCCCGGAAGACGAGAAAGAGAAAATTTTCGAGCAGGGATATGGAAAGAACCTGGGATTCGGTCTCTTCCTCACCCGTGAGATCCTTGCGATATCCGGGATAACGATACGGGAGACCGGCATCCCAGGCAGGGGCGCCAGGTTTGAGGTTACCGTCCCGCCGGGTAAGTTCCGATGGGCCGGATAGGAACGGGCTGTCTTGTTGCGTTGACGCAGGTCGCTGACCGGCTCCTGCCGGGTAGGA
>CASGHA010000197.1 GCA_949319355.1 uncultured Methanospirillaceae archaeon
GCCTTCGACATGATACGGCGCGGCCTTATATCCCAGTCCGGGGACCACACAAAATTCCTGGTATCCCTGGCGGGAAACCGGGATACCAAACCGTCTCATGACGTCCAGGGTGATATCGAGGTAACTGGCTGAAACCGGTTCACCGGTCACTCTGACCACCACCCCTTCGTCCCAACATGGTGCGGTCATGAGGACGGAGGATATGAACTGGCTGCTTGTCGTTCCCGCGATACATACCTCCCCTCCCCGGACCGGTCCTGAAACCGTGACCGGGGGACAGCCCGGCCTTCCTGTATAGCGGATGGCGGCCCCAAGTGATTGTAGCGAGGCCGCCAGGTCCCCCACCGGCCGTTCCTGTATCCTGGGCCCTCCGGTCAGGGTGACCGGGCAGGGACAGAGGAGGGCGACGGACATGATGAGACGGAGTGAGGTCCCTGATTCGGCCATGTCAATCACCGGGGGTTCCGGGCAGACAAGGGTGCCACGGGTACCCCTGATGGTGAAACCGTTGCCGTCAGGCACGAACCGGACCCCCATCGAAGACAGGGCGGACCTGGTAACAATCGTGTCGGCTGATTCGAGGGGGCCGCTGACATGGGACACCCCGTCAGCCAGTGCGGCTGCCAGAAATGCCCGGTGGGTGTAACTCTTGGACGGTGGTGCATGGAACTCTCCCCTTACCACCTTCGCTTTCCTGATGGTCACCGGGTCCATTCATATCTCCTTCCGGCAGTAGCAGCCGAGTTCCCGGACGCAGGACATGGTCCTGAGTTCCTCGATAATGCCATCGACAGGTCCTACGGGTTCCAGGTCGATAAAGAAGACATACTGGCCCATCTTCCGTTTGGACGGCCGGGACTCTATCCTGGTCAGGTTGACCCTGTTTCTCGCAAAAACACCAAGTATATCGTAGAGGAGCCCGGCGCGGTCCTCTTCCGGGTCTATCAGAAGACTGCACTTGGACGGAACAGGCACCTCCTCCGGAATATGGTTTATGGTTACAAAACGAGTCGTGTTATCAGCCTGGTTTTCAATCTCCTTCTGTATCATGCAAAACCCGGAGACCTCTGAAAGGTGGACGGGGATGACCGCCGCTGAACCCTCCCTGCCGGCTGATGCCCGTGCACTCGCCGCATTGCTCTCGGTGTACTCCACGGGTAGGCAGAGGGAATCCAGGTAGACGCTGCACTGTTCATACGCCTGGGGATGGGCGAACAGGAGGTGTACCGGCTCCGGACCGGGTGTCGCAAGGACATACCTGACAGGGTAATAGTATTCACCCGTGATAAAGACCCGGTTCCTGAAAAAACCGTCCAGCGTCTGTCCTACACCGCCTGCCTCGCTGTTTTCCAGCGGTACAAGACCGGTGCCCATCCCTTCCACGACACGTGTGAAAACACACCCTATGGTCGGTACGAGGTCGATGTCATCACCAAAGATGCGTGCTGCCAGCTCGTGGCTGAAGGTCCCTGACGGGCCCAGGGTATAGCAGGTCACTGTCCCACCATCCACCGGATAATGTTGTCAGTCAGGTTGCGCCCTTCCTCGCAGTACCTGCCAAAAAAGGCTGTATCCGCCCTGAAAATCTCCTCGAACCCGGCGCTGTCCTTCTCATGGACGCAGGCTGCGAGACGGGACCATGCCTCACTCCCTGCCATGATGACGTCTCCCACATGCCGGTTTTCGATCAGGATGTCAGCATACAGTGACGGGTCCTGGCTGAGGAGCCTCCCGACAAGACCCATTTCCATGCGGTAGACCGGGCTTGTGAAGGGAAGCGTCGAAAGCGGATCGATGCCGGTCCTGCGGACCGTTTCGGCTACCATCAGGGTAACGAAATGGACAAGTCCCTGGACCACCGCCATCATACGGTCATGCTCCTCCGGAGTCGTGGTCGTGACCGTCGCACCTTCCTCCTTCAACAGATCCAGGATCCATTGCACCCTGCGGGCATCACAACGTGCGGGAGTGATGATAACCGTCTGGTCCCGGAGCGAGGGTACTGAGGGCCCGAACATCGGGTGCATGCCAAGGACATGGGACCTTGAGGCCAGCATCGCCTGTACCGGCCCCTCCTTGACCGAGGTAAAGTCCGCGAGGACCTGGTCTCCGCCCATGAGGGGGGCGACCTCGCCGATGACCCTCACCGTGTCCCTGATGGGGACTGAAACAATCACAAGGTCACACGACCTGGCTAGGTCCCTGCCCGTAACCGTAGTTGTACGGCCTGATACCATGACCTCGTGGCCGTGGCGTTCGAATACGGGGGCGAAGAAACCCCCCATCCTTCCTGTCCCGCCGATGATGCCGACCTTCACAACCAATCACTTCTCGCGGATGGTCTCTTTGACCGCCATGCCAAAATGCCGTCCACCTTCCTCAACGGAACCGAGGACCATATCACCTTCTCTGAGGGTTACGACGGAAACGGGAGACCCGTCGGTCCCGACAAGCCTGATCGTCTCGGCGTTCTGCAGGACAAGACTTGCCTTCACACCCTCGTGCTCTGCCTCGACAAGAAGGAGTGGCCGTTTTTCCGCTTTTGTCCTCCCTATGACCGCCTCCTCGGCTTCTCCCGACGACCGGACAAGCAACACCCGGTCACCTGTCCCAAGATCGGACAGGTATGCCGTCCTTCCGCCAGGGACCATCACATAGGCGTGCACCGCTCCTGCATTGACCCTGAACGGGCGAGGCGCCACGTAGGGGTTTTCCACAGTCTCAGCATGGACCAGCAGAAATGCGGAGGAGGTATTTCCGACAAGCATCCCCTCACCCTCCTTCATAAGGGTGCAGGTATCGATGCATACACGGTCCCCCATACCGAGCTGCCGGATGGAGGTTACCATGAAGGGAAGCAGATCGGTGTGTTCCGATCCGCTCCGTACCACCGCCCCGACCTGACGGACGACCCCGGGTTCACGGGTCGAGAGCAGGACCCCTGCCGTCCCCTTTTCGAGGACGGAAAGGGCCACTGCTGCCTCTTCGGCATCCCTGACCACGGCGATGATCCGGTCAGACTGTGCCACCAGGTTTTCAAGCGGGATGATAGTCCAGTCCTCGGCTTCAACAACTGAATACCCATGAACCGAGAGGCGGAGTGCCTCCTGCTCGGAGTCCTTATCCGTGATACGGGTAAAAAAGACATCCTCACCTTCGCGGAGGTCTCCGTCCTGAGCAACGGTCCTGACCCTGGAGAGTACCGTGGCATCTGTCGCCCTGTCAAGGACCAGAGTGTCGGCACCGCTCTCGATGGCCGTCGTGGCAAGGTCCTTTTCCCAGGGACGGATATCCACCCAGAACTCTTTCATTTCCCGGTCACGTCCCTCGGGTCGGCGTTTTCGTGGATTACACGGCAGAGGCGGCTGACAAACGCCGATGTGTCCTTCCGCTGGAATGCATTCCTCCCGAGACAAACGCCGGCACCGCCGGCTCCCACGGCATCACGCACGATCATCAGGGTGTCAAGGTCTCCCGCCTTCTCCCCTCCTGCGATGAACACCGGGACAGAACATGCCTTTACGATCCGGCTGAAAGCTTCAGGGTTCCCGGGGTAATTGGTCTTTATCATGTCAGCCCCGAGTTCCTCGGCCACCCTGACACAATGTCCTATTGTCTCCGGCGAAGTCGGATCAATCCCTTTTCCCCTCGGGTAGATCATGACGAGGAGGGGCATACCCCACCGGTTGCAGTCCCTGACGACCTCCCCCGCGGACTCAAGCATCCGTGATTCGTTCGGTGCACCGAGATTGATATGGATCGATACGGCGTCCGCCCCGAGGGCGACCGCTTCCTCCACCGTGCAGACCAGCACCTTGTCGTTCGGGTCCGGGTTCAGCTGGGTACTTGCCGACAGGTGGACAATGAGACCGATGTCCCTCCCCTTCCGACGGTGGCCTGCCTTGACCATTCCCTTGTGCAGGACGATCGCATTGGCGCCGCCTTCACTGATGGCCGATATGGTGCTGGTCATGTCAAGCAGGCCATCTATCTGGCCGAGGGTGAACCCGTGGTCAAGCGGGACTATGACGGCCCGCCCGGTATTCCTGTTGATGATACGCTCCATCCTGATGCTTTTTCCAATCATTGCAACCACCTTATTTCAGAATAAGAAGGGCTTCCTCCGCAGTCCGCCCTTCATGGACGATCATTGCCGCTGCCTTGACGAACCGTGCAGGCTCGGCATGCTGGAACGCGTTTCTGCCGATCGAGATACCCCGTGCACCACCTTCCATCGCCCCTTCTATGAGATCCAGGGTCGCACGGTCATCGGTCTTGGAACCCCCCGCAACGACCACCGGGACCGGGCACCCCCGGGTGACCTCCCTGAAACTGTCCGGGTCGCCGGTATAGACGGTCTTGACCACATCGGCCCCGAGTTCTGCTGCCACCCTGGCGGCAAGACTCACGTGGCCGACATCATGCTCGTTCTGGATCTTCTTCCCCCTGGGGTACATCATCGCCAGGAGGGGCATGCCCCATTCCATGCACTCGACACCGATCCGGCCCAGGTCCTCGAGCATCCTGGCCTCGGAGTCAGCTCCGATGTTCACATGGATGGAAACGGCATCTGCTCCCATCTTCAGGGCATTCGTCACCGAGTTTACGATGACTTTCTCGTTCGGGTCGGGCCCGATGGACGTGCTTGCAGAGAGATGCAGGATAAGTCCCACATCCCTTCCGCTCTGCCGGTGACCGTACAAGGCAAGCCCGATATGCCCGATAACTGCATTCGCTCCTCCTTCTGCGACCCTGTCGACGGCGAGCGACAGGTCGGTCAGGCCCGCTATGGGCCCGCTGCTCACACCATGGTCCATCGGGACGATGATGGTTTTTCTCGTGTTCCGGTTTATAATTCGTTCAAGACGGATGGCTTTTCCTCTCATGGACATCACAACCACCCCTCTCCCGCAAGACCTCCCGCCACCATGGCAGGGGATCAGGAGAAGGGAAAACGATAATACCTAAAGCTAAAGGAACAAAAATCGAAAATGACCTTCGGCTCATGCGTGAGAATACGGCCAGAATCGCTGTTCAGACGGCAGGGCGAGTACAACTCAGTGATAAAGACATTCACGAGC
>CASGHA010000198.1 GCA_949319355.1 uncultured Methanospirillaceae archaeon
CGTGGTAGGGACCTCAAGCCGTGTCCATTCCATATGCACACCTGGTTTCTGCGTTTGTTGCCATGAAGAAAAATCTTGTCTAAGGTCTCAGGTCCGACTGATACCGTGAAGCTGAAACACCCACTTATTATCACTTTTTCCCGCAGGAATCTCGCTTAGTCGCAAGTGAGGAATTTTAGAACGTCATTGAATAATACCTGACAGAATCAGACGGTTCTGTCAAAACATGGAGCGAAAGTCATAATAAAAGATGTGAGAACTGGAAAATGGCAAACAGGATTATGGCGATTATCAAAGCGATATACAATCCCTTTCTCGATTTGTCGTGGTATTTTTCATTGGGATTATGGTTTGGGACGTAATACTGATGAAACCGGAACTCCTCTCCACTTGAAAAATCCTGTTTTTCACTCACACCATCCATTGATAGAACGCTACCATTATGTTGATATCGGATGTTCAACCCGGGTGGGGGCCTTGCTTTCCATTGTTTGATATTACTACAACCGTGATATGGTGGCAATCTGTGATCTGAACAAAAATGCCCTCCACAATAATTACATCGAAATAGCAACCATGAATCCTGGGATGGGCAAGTCCCACAAAAATTACAGATTTTTTTACTGTAATACGCCATATCTGCCTGATAAATTTCTTTTACAGGTAAATTGGCGTATTCAGGGTGTTTTGCAAGTAAATTTTGAATATTATCGATTGCTTTTGAATTGCAACTGTTGAGGGTGACCGCTTGGTTGAAGCACTCTAGTGCATGACTCCAATGTCCTTGTTTAAAATGAATCGCTCCCAAGGCATTCCAAATATTGGATTTTTCAGCATCCTCCTGATCCTCCCGAAGAAGTTGAGAGAAAACTGCCTCCGCCTCTGCATAACGACCTTCAAAAAATAATTTTTTTCCTGAATCAAAATCAGAAACATCTTTCATTTGGTGTTACCCATGACCTCAAGACCGCATCATTCCCATGTGCTTCCTAAACCTACTCTGTCTGATAAAGGCTGATGTTAGTGCATCCAGTTCAGATGTCATTTTAAGAAACGGTTATCCATTTATCTTTTACAATAGTGGCGGTATTTCCATTCTTTTTGACCTCAAGACTGACCGGATACGACAATTGATCAGCATAGGTATGAACCGGGTTTTGTTCCTCTGAGTACGACCCATCACCAAATGACCAGAACCATTTCTTGGGTGATCCTGAAGAGGTATCACGGAATGAGACTTCGAGGGGCAACCCCCCCGATCTCACATTACTCGTGAAGTCTGCAACGAGTTTTCCTGATGTCACAGTTGGATTAACCGTAGGGGCTGTAGTAATCGGAGTTGTAGGTACGACGGTTGGAATGGTGGTTTGAGTAGGTTTAGGGGTTGGTATCTGAGTTGGAACGTATGTGGGTGGGTTGCTGGGGTCATAAACAACGATATATCCATATTTTTCTGTAGAACTACTGCCTCCATTCCCCGTAACTTTTAGACTTACGGTATAGCTTCCTGGTTCGCTATAAGTGTAAACTGGATTCTTCTCGTTTGAATAGGATCCATCTCCAAAAGACCAACTCCAGGTATTTGGGTTTCCGGAAGAGAGATCAGTAAAAGCCACTCCCAATGGCAACGAGCCGGATCGAGGACTTGCAGAAAAAGCGGCCTTAATTCCACTTCCAGTAGGTTGAGGAGTGATTGTTGGAACGATTGTGGGAACCGAGGTTGTTGGAACTACTGTAGGTTTTGTTGTTGGGGTTGGGGTTGTAGTGGGTGTTGGGTTTGGGAAATAACTCTTATATATTGAATAAATTTCCCCATCGGTCATAGCGCCCTTATATGCCCTGACTTCATCAATCCCACCTGCAAAAAAATCTTTTTTACCAAGCGGTATTGAATTGAAAGCTCCTATACTCGTAAAATACCCCGTTGGGTGACCAAAAATATCATCTGGTAGGTTTTGAGACTCAATGAGGATCCCATTCTGATAATATGAAATTTTATGATTAATGGTGTCAATTACACCCGCTTCATGAGTCCAAGTAACCCCATCGGCTGTGAAACTACCCCCGGCACAATGCCAGTTGTTCGTTGCAGCTTCTTTGTTCAATTTTGTACAAACCCCATTTAATCCATAATTCGAATCAGCTAATCCAAATTCAAAGTTTCCGTTATAGAATGAGTATTGTCGAGTTGGACTGTCGCTTTTTGTTCGAATAAAGGCCATTACGGTTACTTGTTTAGGATCCGTTTGAAAGATGAAGGGTAGGGAGATATAATCGTTTTTTCCATCGAAAAACAAAGATTTTCCGCGAACTCCATCAGTAGATGTTGCACCATAAATAATGCCATTATAACCGTTTCCTGAATCATCCCTTGCAGTTCCATCATCGAATGAATAGTAAGCAACAAGACTCTCGGAAGGATTGATAGTCGGCTCGGGTGTTGGTATAGGTGTCGGGATAGGCCCCTGAGTTTTCTTTGAAATCAGGTTACTTTGGGAATCATACAGGTATGCTGTATCGCCATTCGTGTTCCAGGCATCGAACATGTTGTGTGTATACAGGACCGTATTGCTGTCAATCCCGTTCCCGGCATAAACCAGGATGCTTGAACCGCCATTCAGGAGCAAATGGGGAAAAACAAACTTTATTGAAGTGTCCTGGTTCTTCAGAGACCATACGTTCAGGTTTGCCACGTCCTGCCCATTGTTCGTGATTTTAACAAACTGCCCTTTCAGGTCAAGAAGATCAATAGTAACCTGTGGTGATGAAGAAACGGAAACCTGTGTAGCTATCGGTGTTGTGGTACAATATGGACAAACTGCTGACAATGGCTGAATGAGAAAACAAACTGTAATAATGAGAATTAAAGAACCCCTGATGCCCCTCATCATGATCAAACATAGGACACTTTCAACTACGATAAGGGTTTCTTATCTCTTGTATGACATAAGAAGGTAAGTTCCTGAATAAGGATATATCGGGATATTTGTAAAAAATAACCGCAAGAATGATTTTTTTGGGAAGAAGTGCGGTACCCCGGTTGAATTACTGCTCTCTTTATTCTGTCTGATTCAGCTTTCCTTATCCCTGATCCAATACATGATTCTTGAGCCGACTCATCCAGTGCATTCTTCCTACCGACCTGCCGGTGTCACTGGTGGTGACATTGGAATAGATCAAATGCGGAATGCCTGCTCTTTCCTACAAGAATACCGATCATCACTGTATACCCGTTGATGGACCACCCGCCCCCTACCCGTCCATGAACCCGACCAGCACATAGCGGTGCCGGGGTCCGTCGAACTCGCAGAAGTAGAGGGCCTGCCAGGTGCCGAGGGCCAGACGGCCGTCGATAACCGGTACTTTCAGGGAAAACCCCATGAGCGACGCCTTGATATGGGCGTCTGAGTTGCCCTCGGCATGCCGGTAGTCCCCGGTCACCGGGACCAGACGGGCGAGGCCGGTGAGGATGTCGCGGGTGACGTCCGGGTCAGCGTTTTCGTTGATGGTCAGGCCGGCCGTTGTATGGGGCATGTACACGGAACAGGTGCCGTTCTTCATGACCGTCTTCTCCAGTTCAGCGGCGACAGAGTCACTGATGTCGATCATCTGGGCCCTTGCCGTGGTAGGGACCTCAACCCGTGTCCATTCCATTTACACACCTGGTTTCTGCCTTAACTGCCACGATGAAAAACTTTGCCTTATGGTTCATGTCCGACAGAAAACGCGATTATTGATCACCCAATTTAGTCTCTATGTTTTACCCGGGATGCTTTTACCGCATGTTTTACCGCATGTGAAGAATCTCAGTGTGCCGTCGACATGCGCCCGTATCCCCCGGACAACCCGCCGCCTGGTGCAGCTCTCGCGAATCCACCTGATGGCAAACGTGTCATTTCCCGTGCCCTTGCACATCAGCCGATAGGTCCACGAAATGCGATCAAGCACCTGCCATGATACCCGGGGGACCCACCTGGGGTATGAGACGACCCCGGGTCTGCCAGTAGGGTCCTGCGGAACAGGGCCGGTCCCTCCTGCATCCTCCATCATCCTGTACACTTGTTACAGGGAAATCCAAGCGCAATGTGATGAAAAATCAGCAAAAGGGCGTTTTTATATGGTTTTTGGTTCTATCCTTCAGCAAGTCCCGGATCACATATACACACCGGTGTACAGGTCTCATCTTTTTTTGGCTATTATGTAACTGGAAGATTGCTGCAGGATTACCTGTACTTCATAATAAAACACTTAGATAATAGTCATAAGTACAATCAGGGCGTTCTCCATTGACTTTGCGTCCTTCATCCGTTGCTGCGGGACTGCTGAAGGGTGCTGAAGGAATGAAGGATGGTCATGGCGCTGCTGGTCCCCACAAGGCCAGGCCTCCTCCACGGGCATCCGGTCAGGCACAGGGTAGGGAAATGGTACCAGCACTGTTTTTTCGCCGCATTGACACCCCATGGCCCACGCAATCATGATCATGCGGTTACAGCAGGCAGTCGCCAGGCGCTCCCCAGGCAATCCCCGGTGAAGAATGGTACAGCACCTCCCCACCTCTCCTGCAGTGACGAGCCCGGCAGAACGAGGTATCCGGGGATCCACCATAGCCGGTCTTAAAGTCATGGATTCCCATCTGCGAGCGAGAGGACGAGACCCGCCTGATAGTGGTCCGGCTCAAAGAGGAAACCGTCAGACTTCCCCGGGCGCTGATTGCGGAGTTGAACCCATCGACCAGGCTGGATGTCGGCCTCAACATTGGAAACAGATTCGAAGATGAGGAATTACAACGGGAGGCAACCGTCAGGTAATGCCTGACAGTTCAACATGAAAGACCGTTGACCGTCCGGCATAGAGATGATGATCACGACCCCTCCACGGGTCCCCTCCACCCGCATCCGGGTACAGGGCCCCCCGGGGCACCCGCTCCCTGTTACGGACGACCGGATGACTCCAAAAGTACCGGTTCAGGGGCGTTCTCCCGAAGATAACCGGTGAAAAGGAGGAAGGGGTCGCGGTCAGGCATGCACCAGAGGCCTGCCCCCTCCACCCATAGGAACACTTTTGACATTTTCAGGGCAACTACCCCTGACAGGTTATGGCTTTGAAGATGCACTGGATAGTCCTCGTGGTCGGTCTCGCCGTCATTGCAATTATCACCCTCGCGATGTCCTTTCCCGGCCCCGGGGGAATGCACCCACCTCCGCCGCCGTCTCCCGGTTCCCAGCCCCCATCCTCCCCGGACGCCCCTCCTCACGGCCCCCCCGGTTCCCCTGAGCCGGTCAGGACGATGTACGCTCCCGGAGACATCCCCAGGCTTACCGACCAGGCGATACGTGATGCGAACGCCTCGTTGAATGCCATAACTGCAGTCCCCCCGGGTGAACGGACCTTTGACAACACCGTGCTCAAATTCGACTCCGTCATGACCGCTTTTGCAGACGCGACCGATATCCTCGGGTTCATGGGTGACGTCCACCCTGACCCGGTCATCTCCGCCGAGGGAGCTGATTCAAAGGAGAAGACCGGCATGTTCCTCGTCGGGACCCTGGCACGCCGGGACCTGTACGAGGCCATGTCCGGCCAGACACCCCGTAACGCAGACGAAAAACGGCTCTATGACCTGACGATGCGGGATTTCAGGAAGAACGGCCTTGAGCTGCCGGATGACCGGCTGGCAAAGGTCCGGGGGCTCAGGGAAAACCTGACCCTGCTCGAGGTCAGGTTTTCCACGAACCTCAACAACGACGATACCACCCTTGTGTTTTCACGCGAGGACCTCACAGGTCTCCCTGAAGAGAGGATCGGGTCGTTTAAAAGGGCTGATAACGGGAGCTACCTGGTGACGACCCAGTACCCCGACTACCTTACCGTCATGCAGTATGCCACAAAGTCAGATACCCGGAAACGGATGCTCTCTGCTTACGTGAACCGGCAGGCTGATGAAAATACCCGGCTCCTCGAGGAGGCCATCCTGCTCCGCCAGCAGATAGCGCACGAACTCGGGTACTCCTCCTGGGCAGACTACCAGACCGACGGGCGGATGGCTGAAAATGCGAGCACCGTCCTCTCTTTCCTCGACCGTCTCAAGGCCCCCCTCCAGGAAAAGACCCGGCAGGAGCTGGCCGGCCTCCTCGAGGTAAAGAAAGGGATTGACGCCGGAGCCACTTCGGTCGATGCCTGGGACCTGACCTATCTCACGGAGCTGCAGAAAAGACGGGAGTATGCCTACGACGAGGAGGAGGTGCGGGCCTACCTGCCCCTCGACGGAGTGGTCGAGGGGATGTTCAGGGAGTTCGGGCCGGTGCTCGGGGTACGGTTCGAGGAGGTACGTGACACAAGGGCCTGGGCCCCGGACGTGAGACTGTTCCGGGTCATCAACACCTCGGACGCACACACCGAAGCCTACCTGTACATGGACCTGTTTCCCAGAGATGGAAAGTACGGGCACATGGCGATGTTCAACCTGGTCCCGGGCAGGGTGGAGCACGGCTCCTACCATGCCCCGGTATCGGCAATCGTCGCCAATTTCAGGAAACCAAGTGGAACAACTCCTTCTCTGCTTTCCCCGGACGATGTCGAGGGGCTCTTCCACGAGTTCGGCCATGCCATGCATGAGAGCCTGACGAAGGCTCCATACACGAGCCTTTCCGGCACCAGGGTCGAGCTCGACTTTGTCGAGACCCCCTCGCAGACCTTCGAGGAGTGGGCATGGAACGCCTCAGTGCTCGCCTCGGTGTCGGGCCGCTATACCAATCCCTCTGAGAAACTCCCGGCAGACCTCCGCGACCGGGTCATCCTCTCCCGGACCATCGATGTCGGCCGGACGTATGCGAGGCAACTCGCCCTTGGCTACGAGGACATGGTGTTCCATACCTCAGATGGGCCGGTTGACACGACCGCGGTGTCTGACCGGTTGTACCGGGAGATGGTCGGCATCCCCCCGGTCCCGGACGGGCACGAACCGGCGACTATCGGCCACTTCATGGGCGGGTATGATGCCGGCTATTACGGGTACCTCTGGTCCAAGGTGTATGCATTAAACATCCTTGACCGGTTCGAACGGGACGGGCTCGGCAATGCAACGACCGGGGCAGATTATCGGCGTTTCATCCTCGAACCCGGGAACTCCCGAGACGGTAACACCCTCATGAGAGCGTTCCTGGGAAAAGACCCGGGGATTGACCCCTTGTACTCCTTCCTGAAAATCACCCCGGGAGAGGGTTTTCAGGCGGGCAGCTGACCTGGGCTCGCCGTCCTGGTCCCAGCCTCCTTTTTGGGTCCCAGGTGATCAGACCCGGCATTTTAGAGAGACATGAACAGCCCGCCACGGGCACGCATGGCATCAGGGAGTGAGGAGACGGGTGTAGGACTCGAAGCACCGTTCGTTTATGCATACCAGGAGGACCTCCCTGATCCCGGTCACCCCGTTGAAGTACTCCCTGATGGATGTCAGCGCCACGCGGGCCGCCCGTTCGGCTGGGAAGCCGTATGCCCCGGTGCTGATGGCAGGAAAGGCTATCGAACGACAACCCGCTTCATCCGCACACCGGAGCGAGTTCCTGTAGCAGGCCGCGAGCAGGTCGTCCTCGCCCTTCCCTCCTCCGGACCATACCGGCCCGACCGTGTGGATGATGAAGCGTGCGGGAAGGTCGAAGCCTGGCGTTATCCTGGCATCTCCCGTTTCGCAGCCGCCGATCCGCCTGCAGCACTCATCCAGCCGCGGACCGGCGGCCCGGTGGATCGCCCCATCGACACCCCCGCCGCCTGAAAGGCCCCTGTTTGCAGCATTGACAATGGCGTCGACCGGGAGACGGGTGATATCACCGTAAACCACCCTGATGACCGGGTGCTCCGGGTCCTGTTGATCTTCTGGCATTTCCATTCCCCCTTTTTTAGATACCGGGAACACCCCCTGATCCGGCACGTCTGGCAGGATTTCCTGGCTGATGACCTGGAATGACGCATTCGGGACCATTTGGACAGGAAAACATCCGTCACCTGCCACCAGGGCAATATCCGGGTCACTGGTCGTCCATGTTACTGGTTTTTTCTGGTGTTTATGAGTTCGATGAACTTAAGAAAGAGCATGAACCCGGGCATGAGTTTTATCAGCAAACCGCAACCCGGAGCATTCCTGTGTCCTGATCAGGAATGCCTCCCGGAGATGGGCTGCAATGCTAATCAGGAAAAAAACACCCCTGTCCCCGGTACGGTGACCTTCCTGAGATCATGAGGAGATCCTGCACTCGCAGTATATAGGGATAATGGGGGAGTCCCCTGGCAGTTCAGCTTCCTGCCTGGGTATCGAAAACGGGCCAGGACCCGAACCGTTCCCGTATGACACAGTCCGTGACATGGAGGAGGAGGCAGAACAGGACCGCGGCGAGAAAGATGAGCGGAACCGGCTCTGACTTGAACAGGAACGGCATATAGGCAAAAAATGAAACCGCGACCATGATGGCAGGGATATAGAACCGTTTCGGGTAGCAGCATGCATAGATGACCGAAAGAACGTCCGCGAGGTAAAAATACCGCTCATGCATCGCGGGCAGGAGGAACGGCACGAGGAGGACCGTGATGAACGCCACTGAGACGTACGTTGCCGGCTGTACTGGCAGGGGTCCGCGAGAGAGGACGTACATGAGGACCAGGGCCGCCATCATGGTAAAAAGCGACCCTGTGATGACGAAGGTCTCGTAAACGCCTGACGGGAAGGCGGCGTAGATGGACGGAGCATTCCAGCAAAGTTCCTTGTAAAACCCCGCCTGGTCGGGATAGATCATAAGGAGTTCTCCCAGAGGTCTTCCGGCGATAAAGGCAGGGATGACCATAAGGAGGTAGACTCCCGGGATTATGGCCAGGTACCTGAGCTGGTACCTTCCTTTCAGGACGAGGAACAGGAAAAAAGGCGCAAAGAAGACCGCCTGGAGTTTGATCGCGAAGGCAAGGCCATACAGGGCCGTCCCTGCGAAAGGCCGGTCCCGCATGAGGAAGAGCAGCGAAGCAAGGATGCAAAGGGTATACAGGCAGTCGCTTTGTCCCCAGAAAGCGCTGTTCAGGACGATGGTCGGGGCAAGGAACACGAGCCCGCAACCGATGCACGCCACCGTCCTGTTCTTCGTAACCTCGAGGACGATAAAGTAGGCAACAGCGGCAAGGACAAGGTCTCCCAGGATGGAAATGCCCTTGACTGCCAGAAGATCCGGCGCACCAAAGTAGTAGGCAAAAGTCAGCAGGTAGAGATATGCAGGGGCATAATCAGAAAAACCCTCCCTGAACGCGGGAAAGCCACCCTGGCTGCTGATATAATGGTACCAGGGCCTGAGGAAGTTGTTATAGTCCCCGCTCTCAAACCCGACAAGGAATGCCCGCATGACAAGTCCGACCGCGATACAGAGTGCAAGGAGAT
>CASGHA010000199.1 GCA_949319355.1 uncultured Methanospirillaceae archaeon
CTTACCTGAAGGGAATATGCTATTCTTGCCATGGTCATCACTTCAGCGGGACATACTTGCTCGACCTGGTCGCACCGATACCGGCAGCACCGTGGTTCACCCTTCTCCTCGTGAGCGCAAACTCACCGAGGTAATGGAAAACCGATTCAGGTGCGAGTTCAACTTTGACGAACTCTTTTCCTGAATGGATCTCAATAGCCTTGCCGACCATTTCGGGCATGATGATCATGTCACGGAGATGGGTCCTGACCCTTTCATCGCCTTTCCTCATGCTTTCAAGGAGTTTTTCCTCGTTCCTCGTAAGACCACGGCGGATTTTCCTCCGTGCTCGCGAGGGCATGAC
Source organism: uncultured Methanospirillaceae archaeon (assembly GCA_949319355.1). GTDB lineage: Archaea > Halobacteriota > Methanomicrobia > Methanomicrobiales > Methanospirillaceae > KLAP105. The sequence goes on from CASGHA010000199.1 coordinate 344, forward strand.
CGGGACGAGCTCCGAAACCGCCATGCTCTGGAGGTCGCCGATGGTATACCCGTGATAGGTAAACTCCTCGCGGCGCCTCGGCACTCTCTTCTGGGTTTTCTTTGCCATCTGTCCTCACCTCTTGCCTGCCCCGGTCCTGCGGGCAGCGATATGTCCGATCTTCCTGCCTGGAGAGGTCCCCCGGCTTACAGTCTTCGGCCTTCCGGGGTGCTGGTGCCCACCGCCACCGAACGGGTGGTCGATGACGTTCATGGCGACTCCACGTACCCTCGGCCAGTTGCTGGCGGTGTTCCGCATCTTGTGGTACTTGTTTCCTGCCTTTACGAACGGTTTCTCTCCCCGGCCGCCCCCGGCGACGATACCTATGGTGGCCCGGCAGTTGCCGTTGAACCATTTCACCGAGCCGCTTGGCATCTGGACCGCGACGTTGTCCCCGATCCTGTCGGTGACCATCGCCTGGACTCCACCCGACCTGACAAACTTACCGCCATCATTCGGGCGCGCTTCGATGTTGCAGACATAAATCCCCGTGGGGATAGATGACAGGGGAAGGGTATTCCCGTTCCTGACTTCTGCCTCAGGCCCCCAGGCTATTGCCTGGCCGACACCGGTCCCTTCTGTGGCGAGGGCATAGGTCTTGGTCCCGTCTTCAAGTCTTACGAGGGCGATGGGAGCCGAACGAGCAGGGTCGTGTTCAATATCGATGACACTTCCCCTGACCGTCGTCTTTCCGGATCCCAGGTGCTTTAAGGCTGCCTTGAAGCGGTGAGACGGTACCCGGTACGTAGGGCCGCCTTTACCCCTGTTCTGGGTTGTTATGCGATGTCCCATGGTCCAACCTCACATGATTCCCAGCCGGCTGAGGATTTCCTCTGCGGCCTTTTCGTTCTCAAAACTGACAATAGCCTTCTTCTCGCCGTGGGTGGTCATGACGGTCCTGACCGAGGTGACCTTCTGACCGAAGAGTTTTTCAATCTCCCGCTTGATCCCGGTCTTATCGGCGGTATTGTCCACCAGAAACTGTATCTTGTTCTGGTTCTCGAGCATCATCATTGCCTTTTCTGTGACAAAGGGGTGTTTCAGGACCATTTACCTCGCCTCCAGGCCCTTTATCGCACCTTCGGTCCATATGGTGAGCCTTCCGGCATGGGTCCCGGGTGCGAGGAGTTCCGTATTAATCTGCCCGACCGTTACAATGTCCACTCCGGCAAGGTTCTTTGCAGCAGTGAGAGGTGCACGGGAGGTGACAATGAGGAGGCTCTTCCTCTGTTTGTATTTCCTGCCTCTTAGCTTCCCTTTTCCGGGACGGATCTTCCGGCTGGAGTGTGACCGTTCGACGTCGGCATACAGGCCGGTTGCCTTCAGGACCTCGACGACGTCCTTCGTCTTGGTAAGCTCCTCGAACCGGTCCTCGATGACGAACGGCAGTGCTCCTTCGAACCGGTGGCCCCTGCTCCTCACGACGGAATCAGATGTTGTCGCTGCGATTGCCGAGTTAAGCGCCTTTCTCTTTTCTTTCCGGTTGATGAACCGTTCGAGGATCTTCTCGACTTTCGGAGGATGGGCTTCCCTTCCACCAACAGCCTGAGGGACACGGGCTCCGCGTGACCCGTTTTTCAGTCTGGGGAGGTGCGATGCACCACGGCCGCTTCCCCACCCTACCGCCGAGGTCTCGATACCGGCGTAGGGATGGGTCCCATGTGGCTGCCTTCTGCAGCTCTGGATGGCAATGACCGCCTTTTTTATTAGGTCCGGCCTGTATTCCTCTTCGAATACCAACGGCAGGTCTATCTCGCGGTCTTTCTTTCCTTCAATTGTTAATACTTGTGCCTTCATCACCGCTCACCCCTGCTTGCTCTGGAGGCTCACAAACCCGACCGCGGGAGACCTCACGTGGTGTTCTCCCTGGCGGATCGCCGGCCTCATACGGATCAGCCGCTTCGATGGACCGGGGATGGACCCCTTGATGAGGACGTATCCGTTCCGGACAATACCATAATGGAGGAAACCACCCGAAGGAGTAACATCCGAACCGTCCTCCCCGATCTTGAGAATGCGCTTGTTGAACTCGGTCCTCTGCTGGTATCCGAGCTGACCGGCCTGCGGGACCTGCCAGCGGACATGGTGAGGGTTCCAGGGACCAAGACACCCGATGTGCCGCTTTTTCCCTCCACGGCTGTGCTTCCTCTTCCGCAGCTTGATGCCCCACCGTTTGACCGGGCCCTGCGTCCCTTTACCGGTGGTGACCGCGGTGATGTCCGTGTATGCGCCTGACTGGAAGATATCGGCGACCCTGATCTCCTTCCCAAGGATCCCCTGCGCATATGCAAACTGCTTTGCGATATCCCCTCCGGCGATCTTGACCTCCATGAGGTCAGGCACTTTCTTCGGGACACCGGTGATCTCGTACGGGGTTGTATACATGAGCGCATACAGCTCGACGACCTCACCAGATGCAACGGCAGATTCCATCCTGCCAGTGGCTTCATCAGAGGATTTCTTGGGGAGGTTTATCCGTTTCCCAAGTTCTTCGTCAAGTGAAGGCGCCCAGACTTCTCCAATCGCCCGTTTCCCATAGGTGTCCCTTGTATATGCCCTCAGGGCAGCGACCTTCATGGAAGGTACCTCGATGACCGTTACCGGCACCATGATCTCCTTCCCTTCGGTCGGGCTGAACTTGTGGTCATCGACCATGACGATGTGCGTCATGCCGACCTTGTAACCAGCAAAGCCCAGGAGGCGTGGTTCGCCTTCATACCCGGGCCATGCATTGTAGCGCGGCACGGGGCTCTTCGCCCGTTTCCTCGGGCTGTATGCAAGTGAACCTTTGCGGGGTGTGTTTATTTTCGGCATATTCTGTTCCTTCCTATAGTGGTATCCCCTGGAAACCACGGGGCTGCCCAGGTACGGCGTACCGTTTACACGGATGAAGACATGCCTGCAGGTTCAGGGACATCAGTCCTGCTGGGTCTGCATGGGCTGTTTCATGCTCCGGAGGGCATATCTCCGGACGCTGCCGGTACCTGAAACCGGCCACCCGGGTCTCACGAAGAGATCCTGACTCCGACGCCTCCGTGCATTGACACACGAAACGGGCACGTGATGCCACACGTTCGCCCACGGGCGGTCTTGTCAGTTCCCTACATCTTCATGGCATGGTATACACGCCATACTCATACTGCACCACCTGAGGTGGTGCCACCCTGCCATCAGGAATCCTGAATACGGAGATAGGGAGCGCTTTCAACGCTTCTTGCACCCCTGTTTACCTGAACAGGCGCGCAAATCACCATATCCGTCAGCGATACTCTGATGTAGGCTTCCGTAATGGTTTGCAGAAAGAAAAGATAAAGGTATTGGACAGCAGGATACCAAACCTCCGGGATCAGGCGAAATAGATCTCTCCGTCATCGTTGATGTAGACGTTCACATCATCCCTGATCTGCCGGGCTTTTAAACGTTCGGGGATTGATTCCCGGAGGCGGTTGATGAGCGAGATAGTGTCGTATCTCACCTTGATGCCCATGACACCCGCCTCCTTGTAGATCAGAGGTGCGACCTCCAGGAGGTCGCTACCTGAAGGAAGAGTACATAGAGGCCTGGCATCCAGGGTATACATGAACTCCAGGGTTTCCTTGGCCCTCCTCACGTTTTCAAGGGCGGCCTTCTCTATGGTACAGACATTGGCCTTCGAGGTTTCAATGATATCTGCTATCTGTTGCTGAGTCATCCCCTGCCGACGGTACCGGAGAACTTCCTTCTGCCGTTCAGTAAGAAGGCCTTCTTTCATTAAACTGCGTACGCTTGATGAATTTAAACACTTTTCGTTAACCTTGAACTGACACCCACCGATGTCACCGGATAGGGATACCCGCTCTGCCGGAGATTGATGGTGAATAGGTGGTTCTCTCATTTAATTGCATTTTTACCAAAAACTAGATTTCAAAATGTTTATATGGACTCTTGCCACAGGTACGTTATCACCGTACAAAGAGGTGTTTCTATGGTAGTAAAAGTCGGAATTGCAAAGCTCGGAAATATTGCGAGTGGTGTGATGGGCGAACTGCTCCTTGATGAGCGTGCTGACCGTGAAGATGTCCAGACCTTCATGGCAACGAGCGGGACGAAGCTCCAGCCCGAAGACATCGACCGCGTGGTTTCGAACATGAAGGCATGGAAGCCTGACTTCGCTGTTGTCGTATCGCCGAATGGTGTTCTTCCCGGACCCAAGGGAGCCCGCGAACAGCTCCTTGCAGCCGGAATCCCCTGCGTTGTCATAACAGATGACATCACCACCAAGAAAGAGGACTGGGAGGCCTTAAAGGCCAGCAAGTTCGGCTATATTATCATGAAGGGCGATGCAATGATCGGTGCCCGCCGTGAATTCCTCGACCCTGTCGAGATGGCTGACTACAACGGCAACCTTGTGAAGGTTCTCTCACTCACCGGTGCATTCCGCAAGCTCCAGATGGGTCTCGACAAGGTCATCGACCAGGTCAAGGCAGGAAAGTCAGGTGACGCCCTTGAACTCCCGAAGATCGTCATGACCTCCGACCTTGCAGTGGATGGAGAATTTTCAAACCCGTACGCACAGGCCAAGGCGCGTGCAGCCTACGAAATTGCACAGGCCGTTGCCGGCGTCAATGTGAAGGGCTGCTTCATGACGAAAGAATGGGAAAAGTACATCCCGATCGTCTGCAGCGCACACGAGATGATGAGAGTCGCCGCAGCGCTCTGTGACGAAGCCCGTGAGATCGAGAAGGCAGGCGACGGTATTATCCGCAAGCCCCACAAGAAAGACGGGGTAATCGTTTCCAAGACCAAGCTGATCAGTAAGCCTGAATAACCAGGCTCATTTTTTTCTATTCAGGTCTATTTTCCAAATAATCCCTGTTTATCACCAATCCGGCACGCTCATTGAGTCCTTCAGATACGGGCCGATGTCCTCCGGCAGGGTTAGGATTACCGGCTCACGGTGTATCCTCTCCATGAATGCCGAATCACTTGTCGATGACCTGTTCGGGTTTATCCTTGAGATCACTGAACAGAATGCGTTGAAAGAAGGGCTGGATGGTTTTTTGTCGAAGATCAAGGACATGTTGAAGGCGTATGTGCCAAGCTCCCGGTAGAGGCGGATAATACGGAGAAGCCCGGAGACGAACAACTCTGCGTATGGTCCGAACTCTGATGGATGTGATACCGGGAGGATGGCCCTGATTTCCCTCTCACCGAGTGGTACAGGCTGGGCCGACCAGAACACCTCCTCCCCGAAGAGATACCGGGGTGAGGATTGTTCCCACTGTTTTATACAGTCAGCATACCTCCGGCCATTCCGACGATAATACTCCTTTGCTCCTGACAGGTAGATTCCCTGAACAAATGATGGCCGGTCATCGCACAGCGCCTGGAGGTGGGGATGCACAACGCTTGCTCCTGCAGAAGGAAGATAATTCCAGTTGAGGCTGGAATAGCCTTCCCTGTCAGAAAGGAGGTCAGTAGCCGCAAGGACTGCGTCGGTGACCTGGGACCGCGAAAAGGTGGCAGGGAGGTGTTCGTGGGTAATAACCGTAACCGTATGCCAACGGGCGAAAGGGTAGAGATTGGGAAACGTCACGCTCTCTCCACGGGTGACACGACCCCCTCCAGGAAACTCCGGGGTCTCGTGAAACACGGTCTCCCTGCAGAACGGGCATTTTTCTCCTGAAGGAAGGTCGAACTGGGGCTGATCGATACACCGTTTCAGCCTCCCGGGACTGATCCGGCAGGAGAACCCGGAAATTGTCTCCTGCCTGTATTCAAGAACGCCCTCCTTCCGGGGTATCACCTGGGATGAGAAGTAGGGCGTGAGAACCATACAGTACAGTACTTTGAGGAATAAAAAAGGGATACGGTTTTTCCCGGTTTAAACGATGTATTTACCGAGCAGCCTGATTGAGTTGGTCATGTCGGGACCGAGCGGGGAGCCGAAGATGATCTGGGTGACTCCTGCCTTCATCAGGTCTTCACACTTCTGCTTGACAGTGTCAGGTGTCCCTGCAATGGTAAATGCATCGATTTCCTTGTCACCGACAAGGTCGCCAACTGACTTGAAGTCAAACTTGGCAAGGGCCTCCTTGATCTTTGCAACGTTGGCGAGGTCAAGGCCGTGCCGCTGGAGGAGCTCGGGGGGTGAACCTGCTGCAATGAATGCTGCAACGATCTTGGCCGCATTCCGGGCCTTCTTTTCGTTCATGTCTATGGACATGGCAGTGTAGGCACCGACATCGAAGCCCTTCTTTCCGACCTTGTCGCACGCCGCCTTGATGATCGGGATGGCGACTGCAAAGTCCTTCGGGTTTGATGCATTGATAAGTGCTCCGTCTCCGACTGATCCGGCGAGCTCAAGCACTTTTGGTCCCTGTGCACCGATGTAGATCGGGATGCCCTTCTTTCCGGGGAGGGTTACACCAGTCAGTTTTGCACCGTCATAGTCAAAGAACTGCATCCCTGACTTGCTGACCTGTTCACCAGCACATAACTTCCGGATCTGGGTTACGGCCTCCTGAAGGCGTGCCACGGGCTTCTCGGGCGTAATGGCAAGTTTCGGGAGGGTTGAAAGGTCACCCGGACCAATACCAAGGACTGCACGCCCGTCCGAGATCTCGTTTAAAGTACAGGCGAATGAGGCCATTGCCGCCGGTGTGTCGGTAAAGGCGTTCATGATACCCGGACCCATCTTGAGGCTGGTGGTTGCCTGGGCAATTGCAGCGAGGGTGGGGTAACAGTGGCGGTTGTTGTAGTGGTTTGTAATCCACGCGAAATCGATATCCTTTGACTCCGCAAGTTTGCAGTAGTTTACGACCTGCTTGACGTTTACGTTTCCTGGGACGAACTCTATTCCATAACTCAAGGCTCGTTCACCTCATGGAGTAATACTGTCCAAATCGTTAAATACATTATCATTTATTGCCGTCACAATGACTGATTGTAATGGTCCCTGTGAAAAATCAGCCAATAATACACCGTTTTTCATGTACAGTCCCATAAAAAACACAGAAGACGCAGTGAGCGTTTGACGTATAGGGGATATTCTTCTGAAATAAGGCTGGTTACCGTGCTGTTTTAAGGGACGTTGGAGACGGGTAAGAAACACACGGGAATACCAGAAGAGAGAGCATTTATTCATAATCATCGTACTTTAACCTGCAGTAAAATGATGTCGGGTCAGAAAATAATCCGCATTATCGATGATTTATGAAAATTCTTGCTATTGGCCTGGGTTCTGCAGGGTGCAGGTTAGTTGACACACTCCTCCTGCATGACAAAAGAAGTGGGACGGCCAGGTGCGTCGATGGTGTAGCAGTTGACCGCGATGAACAGACCCTCACGGCATTGAGACATGTCCCAGACCGCCTGAAGATTTTCTTCAGCCCGCTGGACCCGGATAAAAAAACAGATCTCTCGAGGAGCATCACGTCCGACGAAATAGTCGCCAAGCTTCTCACCCTTGACAGAGGTGAGCTTGATGCGGTCGTCATCGTATGCGGGCTTGGAGGTGGCATGGTGGACCTTGTACCCGCTCTGGCCAGGGAAATCCGGGAATCAATGCAGGAGCGCGTCTTTGCCCTCGCTACGCTCCCCCGAACCGTTGAAGGCGATGCAGTCCTTTCGAAGGCGGCATCTGATCTTGAAATGCTTTCAGGGGTTGTTGACGGGACCATCCTGTTTGACAATGACCTGCTGTACGAAAGAGTCCAGGTATACCAAGCCGGAAAGGGAAGGTTTAACAAGCCACGGACCTCCCGAAGGAACGGCCCGGGAAGGGAACAACCACAGGAGGACCCATGGTTGCCTGTGAACCAGCATGTCTCCCGGCGTTTTGGTCTTCTGCTCCGTGCCGGAGAGATCACCGAGGAGGGTCAACAGGAATCAGCCGAAGTAGTCCTTGATGCCGGAGAGATCCTACGGACAATCAGCGGAATGGGCCTGATAACAATTGGATATGCTGCTGAAAAAATACCAGACGAGCCTGGCGGCATACTCCGGTTCCTCCGGAAGGGTGGCGATACCGCTGTTACACGACAGAGAAAAGCCGAAAGAGTCGTTGAACTTGCCAGAAAAGCCCTCAACGAGGAAATGTCTGTGGCCTGCGACCTTGCCGCGGCACAAAAGGCCCTGGTCCTTATCCTGGGCCCATCCCATGAACTGTCCATGAAAGGTTTCATGGCGGTGCGCAAATGGATAGATCAGGGTATTTCCGGGCCTGAAATGCGTTCAGGGGATTATCCCGTCGAAAACACGCGTTATATTGGTATTATCATCGTACTTTCAGGGTTGCACCCGGTCCCACGCGTACACGAACTCGAGAAGGTCAGAAACAATCTGCGGAAGAATACACCGCCCTCTGACATGTCCGCAAGGGACTTCCCAATAGAACCCTCGTATCTTGAACAATCAAAGCCTCAGGAAATGAAACGAATAACCCTCGGCGTTGTGAGTGAACGGGTAGACCCGTCTGTTACAAGAAGATCGTATGAGCAGCCGGCTGCAGGAGATCAGGACATCGAAGCTGACCTTCCACCGCAACCGGCATTCCAGGAAGAAACGAAAAAAAATCACTGATTCGAGATTATTTTTGATAGTGCGATATTACCTGCACCGATTTCGGTCCTCATTGAAAAGCCCTTTTCAACGGCATGGCCGATATAATTCATTCCGGAGAGGGCAATTATGGACAACCGGAAAGGATCGCCACGGAGGTTGTAGATAGCGTTTCCCATTGCAAGTGGATAAATAAACCCGCAATCTCTCATCTTTTCTGTTATTTCCTCAACGCGCTCTCTTGCACGAAGCGGTACTTCCCGGACATTTGCAAGAAGGGTGCCTGAGCCGGTCGAGAGGTAATCGCCAATCCCGGTCAACTCTGAGGAAATAAACAGTTGTAATGGATCAACCGTCGTTCCCCGGTAACCGATGAGGTCACCGAACTCAGTGGGTTTCCTGTCTTTCATAAGGATGCGACCACCGTATGCCATTTTAACAGGGATCCCATGTCTCTGGAAAACCCCGTCCATCGTGATGCTGCAGACTGTCATAATGCCCTGGTGGTCCGGTGGGAGACGGGGGTCACGTTCAACCACGCGGTACGAGTTGAAAAATCCGCAACCGTTCTCCTTTACCTTCTCAAATGCATCTGTCACTCCTTCAATCTGGTCCCTGGGGACTATTGAAAGGTTGTAACTGACATCTCCTGTGCCGGTGTCGGGATCAAATGTTGTGCGAAAGGCAAGCCGCTCGAGCTTTGAAATAATAAAACCGATGCGCTCATCAACAAGTGCATGCTCGGTCTCGGCAATTCCTGCCTGAGTAAGGACCCTGCCAAAATTGCCAACCTTCTCGGTAAATCCCATCTCGTCGAGGTACCGGAGATAGTACTGGACTGCCCGGTCGGTCATGACATATCCCCGTTCAGCCATGATCTCGGATAGTCTCTTTGCTCCCATCGGTTCGGTATGGTCCTTTAAGATCCGGAGGATCTCAACGTATTTCCTCTCGGTTCGAATCATCCGGTTTTCGCTCCGACTGCTCCTCTGCTGTCCTGGTACCTGCCGTTGTACATCCTGTCTCCGTTCCTCACTTCCTGAAATATCATCTGGACAACCCGTTCATCCTTCCTGATATCAATATCTTGAGAGCCCATGTTGATAAGACAGAGTGTCAGCTCGCCTCTGAATCCCGGATCAACAAAACCACCCGTCAGGACCAGCCCTTTTCTTCCATACGAGGACCTGCACCTGAGGGTTGCGGCGATGTCGGCGGGAAGCTCCACCCATTCCAGAGTCGGGACAAGTGCTGTTGCGCCACGGGGAATGGTCAAGTCAATCCCGGCCCGAAGGTCATAGGATGCAGGTTGCTGACAGGCTTGAGACCATGGCCTGATAACCAGGCCGCCAGCATCGACAGCCCGGTTCATCCGTGCCCCGATCTCCTGGTCGGAAAGGATCATGTGGGTATTGTTTCTCATAAAAACTCTTAATATCTTATCCTGCATATGGTTGCGAACGGATCCATAGGGTAGAGGACATCCTCTTGGGCTTCGAACCCAAGGACGCGGGTTCGATTCCCGCTGGGTCCGCTTGTTGACAAAGGATGAAACCTACAATCCGCCCTTCGACTGAACGTTGTATCCCTTTTTGCTGGATTTTCTGTGTTTCCACCGTATCAGAAGGATCGCAGCCATGCCTGCTAAAACGATTCCGACGATACCAGCGATAATAGCGGGTGTCCAGTCAGTCTCCCTGGGAAGGACGATCGGGGGATGGGTCAGAAGGACGGATTCATTAACGACGAGGACGGTACTGTTCGAACGGTAGCCTTCTGAAACGGCTTCAACTTCATACCGAGAAAAAGTCTTTACGGGAAGCAGGATGACTCCCGACTCGTTGGTAGCACCGAGCGTTCTGCCATCGACGAGGACAGGCACGCCTGCCAGGTTTTTCCCCTCCTGGTCGATGACTCCTACACCCACCGTCCCGGTCAGGCGGTTGAGCTCAAAAACAACATCCTCACTCTTTTCCTGCACGGTCAGTTTCTTGACAAGATCGTGGTAGCCTGGGGCCCTGACCTCGATGAGGTAATCCCCTGGACGGATCGAGGGAATCCTTGCCATTCCAAACTGGGATGTGATCCCCACAGAGTTGCCGTTGATAAGAACCGATGCTCCCTGTACCGGCTGTCGTTCATCCGAAAAAACTGATACGGTCAGTTCCTCAAGGGAGGGCTCCACCGTTTCGGTGATATAGGCTTCATTCGCCGTCACCTGCCGTTTTTCCTGGAATTCACGATATCCTGGCGCTTTTATGACGATATCATAGCTCCTTCCCCTGGGAAGGGCAATGCTCAGTACCCCGTTTTCATCAGTTTTTCCACGGGGCCTGCCATCTATCGTGACCGTGGCACCACTTACAGGAAGGGCGGTATCTGCAGCCCTGATGACAAAAGAAAGCCGGTTCTCATTCATCATGACCCATTGGATCCTGACGGGTTCAATTCCCACCTCAAGTGACGAAGTCCGGGTCTGGTAGCCCTGCGCACGGGCCTGAACCGTATAGGTGTTCTCCCCAAGGATTTTCAGGCGTGCAGTGCCGTTTTCATCCGTAGACCGTGATACCGAGATGTTCTCTGCAGATATCGTCACATCGGCATTCTGGATTGGGGTGAGGATATCGGCATCGAAAAGGTCATACTGAACCGTAACGTTCTTCCGGGCCATATTCACCAGGACAACGGTCTCGTTGAGGTCTGGTGAAAGAATGGCATCATCGAATCCAGCCTTCACCACTCGCAATGGTACTGGCTGGAACCCCGGGACGGTGAGTGTAAGGATTCCATCCTTGTCGGTCCGCCCCTGGTAGCTGCCATCCGCATAGATCATGGCGTTTTCGATGGCTGATGTCTTTTCATCCGTGCGTTCAACGACAATAATGTCGAGGGTTACTGCATGGGCCGCTGAGCACACAAGCCCCAGCAGGAGTAATAAAGAAAAAAAACGGGATACATGCCGATCATTCATTTTAGCGGCCTACCACGTTCCCATCTGTCGTTATCTCACATATTTCTTCCGCACAGCCGTCTGTTCTGTCTCCGGCTATTCCCACTTCTTACTATCTGGAATCCGGTCAAGGAGCATTCCCTCAACTAGTATCGGCATGAGCCTCCGGCCCTCCTCGATAGCCTTCTGGAGGCGCCAGGGCCGATCGGCATACATCGTAAAGAGCGGGTCGCCGGCTTTCACCCGCTCACCTTTCTTGGCATGGAGCAGCAGGCCTGCACCTGTATCATGCGGGGCGCCGGCCGTCCGTGCAAGGCTTATCAATGACTTGTTATTCAGCTCTATGATGTAGCCTGTCACCGGAGCCCTGACTATGAACTCATTCTGACCTGGGACGATATCATCAGATTTCACAGCAGAATTTCCTCCCTGGACCTCGATTATCTGTCTCATTTTTTCAAGGGCTTTTCCGCTCTGGAGAAGGTCTGCAGCGACCTGGGCTCCCTGACCTTTGCCTGCCTTTCCAGACATTTCAAGCGCTATCCCGGCGATTGCGAGACTTTTCTGAATAAGTGATCCAGGTGCCGTTGAACCTTCAAGTACTCTCAGTGCTTCCCGGACCTCGAGGTTGGGACCGATACCCCTGCCGACCGGGGCATCCCCATAGGTGAGGGCACACTCGACCTGCATGTTAAGCCGGTCGCCGAGATCTATGAACTCCCGTGCAAGCTTGCGTCCCTCCTGCATGGTCGTCACCTTGGCACCCTGCCCGACAGGGATGTCAATGACAACGAGGTCAGCACCAACGGCATACTTCTTGGCCATAACACTGGCCAGCATCTGTCCCCTGGCGTCAATCTTGAAAGGGTATTCCTGGAGGATGATGCGGTCGTCCGCCGGCGCTATATTGGTTGCTCCACCCCATACTATCGCTCCGCCGACCTTCAGGGTCATCGTCTGGACCTCTTCGGCCGAGAACTCGACAGGGGCAAGGACCTCCATGAGGTCTGCAGTGCCTCCTGCACCCGTTATTGCTCTTGAAGATGTCTTTGGAATTTTCAGACCGCTTGCAGCGATAATGGGAACGACGATGAGGGATATCTTATTGCCCGGAACACCACCAATGGAGTGCTTATCAACGATGGGATGCGTGTGGAAGGTCAGCTGGTCACCGGTTTCCACGATAGCACGGGTGAGATACTCGACTTCGTCGGAGTTGAGTTCATGGATATACGACGCGGTAATGTAGGCGGTCAGTTCCGCGGGAGAGATAGTGTCATTGACTACGTCCCTGATGATGGCAGTCGTTTCATCCTTGGACAGCCTTTCACCATCCATTTTCTTCCGTATATATTCAAGCGATGTCGGACGACCGGACTCCCTGACCTCTACGGTCTCACCATCATTCAGCCCCAGGCGTTCATTCACTTCGCGGTAGATGCCAACAGTACCCTGAGAGATAAGGGTCGCCGTGGTATCGACAAAAGCTGAAGACGATGACCCCCTGGCTTCCACCAGGACCTGGACCCGGTCACCCTGCATGACACCAATATTCCGGGCATCATTTCTGTGGAGCATCACATCCCTGCTCCCGATATCAAGAAGTTTCACAGTTAGTTTCATCGGTTCACATCCGTCACGATCGGCTGCATCGCAGGTGGCAGGAGGGGGCGATCCTTAAACAAGGGGACTGTTCCGACCGTATTGATGAACTATTGAAGTCACAAGAAGAAGAAGACTTGGTTATTTTACCGGTTTCATGAATGTCCCAAAAACAGTCCTTAATGCTGGACGCTGTGGGAAAAGAGATCTAAAAAAAAGTT
>CASGHA010000200.1 GCA_949319355.1 uncultured Methanospirillaceae archaeon
CCGAGGACGTAACGGAGGTTGTACCAGAAGCCCGCAAGGAGCCCCGGGAAAGGATTCCGGTCCCAAGGACCTCAAGGCAGGACCAGGAAGCCGTAAGTGATGCCGACCTTTTTGAAGCCCTCAAAGCACACCTGGGGGCTCCACCCCTCCAGCCTGTCGTCCCTGAAACTTCCCCAAAAGAGCCCCCCCACGGGAAGGTCAAGCTGCAGAACGTCTTCATGCTCTTTGAATGGGCCTCAAAGACCGTGAAACGGTATGGTCATGACCGGATCGACCTCATGCTCGAGTCATACCAGGAGATGGGATATCTCTCAGAGAAGGCGATGAAGCAGGTCCGGGACGTAACGCGGCTCATGCCCCCGTCGATCGGGGAGCAACATGAAATTTCGGCAGAAGAGTTCGTATCCGCCCTGTATGAACTCAACAATATCCTCAACCCCACCGATTCGTCCCTTGACAGGGACATGATCGAGGTCCTCATGGAACGGAAACAGCTGGCAAACGGTACGAACAAGGCCCGTCGTGAAGGTAGTCCCGTTGATACCGGCTTTCCCTTCGTAAAGACCCGCGAATAAGGGAGTTGTCCCCACCATGTCGAGCGAGACGATTGTCACCGCCCTATTTCTTATCGGAGCAGTCGTAGCCGCGGGTGTACTATTAAACTCGGTGTTCCCGGTGATCATGCAGACCGGGCAGTCCTTTGGATCGGTTTCCCACGACACCGATACCAGGATGCGGACTGACTTTTCGATCGTCGCCATCTATGCCAAAAGCCCGAACATCAAGGTCTGGATGAAGAATATCGGGACGAACCGGTTGTCTCTCGAGGAATTAAGCATGTCTGACATGTTCGTGAGTGCCTCCTCGGATGTACAAAGAGTTTCACTCCGGGGTGCGATCACCATGAGTGATGGCGGCAACACCTGGTGGGACCCGGGGGAGACAATCGAGATATCCGCCGCCCCTTCGAATATCCCGGCATCGTCCGGTGAACCCGTCTCGGTCTCGGTCGTTTTATCAAACGGGGTAAAGCGGTCGGGTGAGGGCACGACGAACTGATCCGGCATGGCAGGCGCTTCTTTAGTCGGCTCGGCGGTCGGGATCATCCTCCTGATCGTCACTGCCTATGTCCTGGTGTCGGGTGCGATAACCGTAAGCCAGGTAACCGTCGGAGCACAGAAGGAAATGACGGTTGTCCAGGAACGGATCCTTGGTACATCCCTCTCCATCATGTACTTTACACCATCAGGAACATTGCCGGTAACCCTGGTCCTGAATAATACCGGCCGCGAAGTAATCAGCCCGTTCAACAGGATGGATGTCTATGTGTTTGACAGCACTTCCGGCCTGAACCGTTACCAGTATGACCTGGCCGGCGGTGAGGGGACATGGCGGAATGAAACCCCGATTGTTCCCGATATAATCAACCCGCGGATGTGGGACCCCGGGGAACAGCTGAACATAACCATCGAGCCGGTGACAGGCACAACCCCACTCTGGGTGAGGGTCACGACCCCGAACGGAGTCTCGGTATCAGGATACCTGTAAAATCCGCCGTTCTCCCCGATACATATTATTAATATCGGCTGGTGTAATACGTTCATAGCTGACATCAATGCCAGGCAAACCCTTGTTCGAGGAGGAAGAATCGGCTTCTGACGGAGGGGACGCCTTTTCTGCACTCCTTGGCGTTGAAGAGCGGAAGATCCTTTCCACAGGGAATGCCGAGATCGATAAAAAGATAGCAGACGGGCTCCCCCTGGGTTCCCTGACACTCATTGAGGGGGAAAATGATACAGGAAAGAGTGTCCTCACCCAGCAGATCATCTGGGGTGCGATGAAGACAAATCTTTGTGTTGACCTCTATACGACCGAGATGACGACGAAGTCATTTCTCTCCCAGATGGACTCGATGAGCCTGAACGTAACCGATTACTTTGCCTGGGGGTACATCAAGCTCTTCCACGTGCACCTTGTTGACTTTAAATGGAGGAAAGAGGAAATGGACGATATCCTCCTCCGTATCGTTTCCCATATCCGCAGGAGCAGGGCCGAGGTAATCATCATCGACTCGCTGACGATGTTCACGGAGTACACGACCCATGAGGCCATCCTCACCTTCCTGACGCACTGCAAGAACATCTGCGACGAGGGAAAGACCATCCTCATCACCATGCACACCTATGCCTTTTCAGAGGAGGTTCTCGTCAGGATCCGGTCGATATGCGATGCGCACCTGTACATGAAGAGGTCCCTCATGGGTGACAAGTACGTGATGGTCCTCGAGGTGGTCAAGGTCAGGGGTGCACGGAAAACAACCGGTAACCTGGTCTCATTTGAAGTCCACCCGGGGTACGGGATGAAGATCATCCCGGTGTCGATGGCGAAGGTGTAAGGGTAAATGGTGAAGGGTCATGAGCGATGCACTTGCAATTCCACTGACACTGCCATTTAAAAAGGCAGAAAAAACCGACGGAGACAACTGCTCCGGCGACCTGGAATCATGCGCGCTGTACCGGATGTTGCCGGTGAACGCGAAAGAGTACTGCAAGAACAGTCCCCATCTCCTTGAATACCTCCATATCTTCCCTGTGGACGAGTTCGGGATCCCCCTGTTTTTCTCAGAGCTCAAGCGCGACCTGAAGTCAATGAAGGAGCCAAACCTTATATATCCCGCAAAAGACGGTCTTTTTGTCCATATTTTCTACGACCCGAATGATGTCAGGGCATACTACATCCCCATCGAGCCCTCCTTCCTCCACAACATCAGCGACCTGATGGCCGCGGTCGAGGTCAAGCTGGTCGACCTCCTCGATGCCCTCGAGGAAGACCCGGTATCGGACGAGGACAGGACCCGTGTCCTGCAGGAACTGATGCGGAAAGTCGTCTACATCAAAAAACCCGAGGAAGTGATAGATGCCGCCACTTTCAAGGTGAAGGAGTCGAAGGGGATCAAGGACAAGGTTACCGATTTTCTCAACAAGGACCTTTCAGCGAAAGGAAGTCCGCACCGCGACAAGATCCTTGCCAAGGTCCCGCAGACACCCGATGGAAAGATCATCGTGACAACCCTTGAATACGGGGCTGTCGAGTACCTGATGGTCAGGGACAAGATTGACGTCGGTATCCTGAAACCGTTCATTAACGACCCCTACATCGAGGATATTTCCTGTAACGGGTGCGGCCCGATATTTGTCGAACACAAGATCTTTAAGGGGCTAAAGGCGGTCGTCGGGTTCTCGGACACCGCACCCCTTGACAACTATGTCATCAAGCTCGCCGAACGGATACGGCGGCCTATCACCTACCGGAACCCCATCGTGGACGCCACCCTCCCTGACGGCTCCCGTATCAACATCGTTTACAGCACTGACATCAGCCGGCACGGCTCGAACTTTACCATACGAAAAGCGATGGATGACCCCATCAGCATCCTCAAGCTGATCGAATTCAAGACCTGCGACTACATGTGTGCGGCCTACATCTGGATCTGCATCGAAAACAGCATGTCCCTCTTCATGAGCGGGGAGACGGCGAGTGGCAAGACGACCAGCCTGAACGCTTTTACAGGTTTTATCCCTCCAGAAAACAAGATCGTGACCATCGAGGACACCCCTGAGCTCCTGGTCCCTCACCGGAACTGGACGCGGGAAGTGTCGAAAGGCAAAGGAAAAGGAGAGGGGGAAGGAGGAGACGTTACGATGTTCGACCTTCTCAGGGCGGCCCTCAGGCAGCGGCCGAACCAGATCCTCGTCGGGGAGATACGAGGGGTCGAGGGTTCGGTCGCTTTCGGGGCGATGCAGACCGGTCACCCTGTCCTGTCGACGTTCCACGCCTCTTCGGTGGAAAAGCTGATCCAGCGTCTGTGTGGTGACCCTATCAATATCCCGAAGACCTATGTCGACAACCTGAACCTGGTGGTCATCCAGAGCGCCGTGAAGAGACCCAACGGGGATACCGTGCGGAGGATGCTCTCGATCAACGAACTGGTCGGGTTCAACCCCGAAACCGGCGGCTTCTCGTTCGTAGAGATGTTCCATTGGGACCCGGTGACCGATACCCATGAGTTCTGCGGGAAAGGGAGCAGTTTCCTCCTTGAAAACAAGATCGCCACCATGCTCGGCATCCCCGAGCACAAGAAGGCCAATATATACATGGAGGTCGAAAAACGGGCTAAAATCCTTGAACGCCTCCACAAGGCGGGGTATACCAACTTCGCCGACCTCTTCGCCATGATGACGAGGGTCAAGAAACAAGGCCTCCTCAAGATCGATATCACCTGACCAAAGGTCAAACAACCCTATGTTCAACAGTTTTGCCGACTCGCTCCGGGCGAAAAACCAGGGAAAACTTCCGTTCGAAGACGCGCTCAAGTCTATTAAAACCCGTTTCAACCGTATTTTTGTTGAGAACAAGAACATGGGGCCGGACATGCTCTTCATGATGACCTACATGGCCGCCATCACGACGGCCCAGGCCACCCGTCCGGAGATCTTTTCCTACACGGCAGCACGACAGGAGTATGTTCCGGCGAGATACGTCAAAAAAGTCGAGTTCTTTGTCAAGCGGTGGGGGTACAGCTATGTCGAGGCCCTCATCATGGTAGCAGAGAAGACCGAGAACGAGATCCTCCAGAGCATGCTGAACAGGTATGCGAATTCCATCGATTCCGGTGTGCCTGACGAGGACTTCCTGACACGGGAGCTCGAGACGATCAAGAGTGTCTACCGGAACACGTATGAACAGGGGCTGGAACTGCTCAAGAAATGGGGTGATGCGTATGTCGCGATGCTGTTCTCGAGTGCCCTCGTCGGTATTATCATCATGGTCTCGATCGCGATCTTCGCTCCTGACAACGTGCAGAGCACGCTCGCCACGACATACTATATTATCATCGGGATCTCGGTCTTCGGCCTCGTCACGATGT
>CASGHA010000201.1 GCA_949319355.1 uncultured Methanospirillaceae archaeon
GGAGTCTATGAAAAAAGGAGAGGACGGGAAATCATCAGATTTCTGGCCTTTGATAACCAAGGCCCTCCTCTTTCACAACTTCGATGCGCTCCGGGACTTTCACTGGAATGCCCTGTTCATCGGGACAATGCACTTCATGGACAGGTATAATTACGACCTCTCAAGGGTCCAGAGGTGCTGCATCCATTATGCCACCCCGGGAGGCCGGCTGATCCCATTCTGTACCTACAACAGCGGTCCGGTGTACCGTGAGAAGGTATGGAAGGAGTATGCCTCCGCCCACCCCGCAGACCAGAAGTAGGGTTGTTCAGGGAAACTGAAGTTCAATCCCGCCCTTTTGTTTCAGTGCAAGGGCTGCGACAGCCAGGTCCTGTATTGCAAGACCTGTGGAATCAAAGATCGTTATCTCTTCTCTTTTCAGGCGCCCTAAAAGCCCGTTAACTACCTCTCCTATCGTCCCGGCAACCCGGTCCGGGTGATAAAGCCCTGAGGCGACCGGCACATTCATTTCGCCGGAATGGACCGCCTGTTTGAGGTCATCCACAAAAACCCTTGCCCGGCTGAGAAGTGCAGGATCAAGCTCCTCCTTACCAGGGGCATCAGCCCCCATGGCATTGATATGCGTCCCGTCAGCAATCCACTCATCCCTGATGAGAGGTACCCTGGAAGGGGTTGCCGTGACAAGAACATCGGTGTCGCAGGCGTCCTCAGGTGATACGACCCGGCAGTCGATTCCGGGAAATGATTTGCAGAACCGCCTGGCTGACGAAAGGCTCCTGCTTGAGACTTTAATTGTCCTTATCTCCTTTTCCACGGATATGGCACGGGCAAGCGCCACCGCCTGTCTCCCTGCGCCGACCATCCCGAGGTCTATGCTTTTTTCCGGACAAAGGTACTTCGTGGCAACCGCACCGGCGGCTCCTGTACGGAGGTCGGTCAGGGCGGTCGCATTGAGGATCGCAAGGGGGGTCCCGGTCCTAACATCGAGGATGATCAGGAGGGCCATCACCGTTGGCAGACCTATCAAGGGATTGTCAGGGTGGACATTCACCACCTTGACACCGGCAATCCCTGCCGAAGGGAGATAGGCTGGCATTGTCCTGAAATCACCCGTTCCTATGGTTACGTAGAGTTTTGGCGGCATCTGGACTAAACCGTGCCCATGCTCTGAGAATGCCGCTTCAACCGCCCGGTTGACCAGGGGGAGAGTCAGTTCTGCCTCGGGACGTGCGAGATACCGCATATGACGATGATGATCCACATGGAAACAAAAAGGTGACTGTTGCCTGTCAACAGGACCTCACCCGAAACCGTTAAACACGATGCGGGTAAAAACGCGGAGGAATGATCTGGATCGTCCCAAAACCCACGGATACATCAGGGGACAACTCAACCGCGATGGTTATCCGGGAGCTCGAAAAACGCGGTATTAAACATTCGTTCATCAACCTTTGCGAGACCAATCCCTTTGACGGCACTCTCTCCGGGGAACTCATCTGGGTCTGTGGGATGCGAAACGATGGAGTCCAGTTTGAAACCCTCGCGGCCCTCGGCCTCAACAACAGAGTTGTCAATTCCCCGGATGCGATCGCGACCTGCGCAAACAAGGTCCAGACGTCAGCGCTGCTCATGAAGGCAGGTATCCCGACGCCCAGGACCTTCTTCACCGGATCAAGGGACCAAGCGGAAGGTTTTATCAGGGAGAACAACGGGGCGGTGTATAAACCGGTCTATGGTTTTGACGGGAACGGGGTCAGGCTTGTAAAACCCGGCGATGAACCGGGTAGAGAACCATACTATCTCCAGGAATTTGTTGAAAATAAAGAGGATTTCAGGGTCTTTGTCATCGACGGGGAACCGGTGGGAGCGATCAGCAGGAGGTCTGACTCACTGACACACAATATCCACCAGGGAGGGACAGGCAGGGCGATCACTATCCCCGGTGAGATGGGCTCAATCGCAGCCAGAGCTGCACGGGCGGTGGGTGCAGATTACTGTGGTGTGGACCTGCTGAGGTCAGGGGACGGTTACACAGTCCTCGAGGTCAACGGAACCCCGAACTGGCACTGCATGACTGCTCCCATACCCTCGCTGCTTACTGATTACCTGGTCGGGTGTCTTGACGGGATCAGGGGCTGACCTTAAACCGCTCTCCATCCCCGTCTACATCTGCATTCGATAACTGACATGAACGTTCACGGTTATCCCGCGCCGCGATAAAATCAGGGTCCAGCGTAAGTGCCCGGTCGAATGAACCGCAGGCCTCGCTTGTCCTCCCCAGGCCTAGGAGGGCGACCCCGCGGTTGTTCCAGAACTCGGGCATGGTCCCGCATTCGCTTATCACCTTTTCAAACGCATCGAATGCTTCTGAGAAACGGCCGAGTTCATTGTACGTGTGCCCAAGGTTGACGATGTATTCGGGCTTTTCACCGCCTGCATATATCGCTTTCCAGATGGTCTCAAGAGCCTCGTAATGACGCCCTGCCTGGTTCAGGACAACGGCGAAGTTGCTATAAGTATCTGGACTGGAGGGGCCCAGCCGGGTCGCTTTTTCAAAAAATCGGGCTGACTCCTGGTACCTGCCTGATAGAAACGTGGCATAGCCGGCATCTTCGAGAAGTTCAGGATCGGGATGATCTTCATCAAGGAGTGGGCGGACCAGACCGAGTCCCTCATCCAGTCGCCCGAGCCGGAAGAGTACCCGTCCCTTTCCTGATACTGCCTGGACGATATCAGGGTTCCTGTTTAGTACCGCATCAAAACAAAGCAGTGCCTCGTCATCTCTGCCCAGTTCCAGAAGTGCGATTCCCCGGTTCAAGGATGCTCCCATCGAGGTGGGGTTTGCCGCAAGAGCTTTTTCGCATGACTCCAGGGCTTCGTCGAACCGGCCAAGTTCGTTCAGGACAGCGCCGCGGTTCGCCCATGCGGCGGGTTCATCCGGGACCGCTGACAGGACCCGGTCAAAGCATGTGAGCGCTTCACCATATTGTCCCTTTGAATAGAGGGTAGTCCCTTTATGGAACCACTCCTCCGGGTCGTCAGCTTTCATAGTTTCAGAAGGATATGTGAGGGAGAGTATATAACGATACGATTTTTCCCCTGTTCTCCGGAGATCCAGGTATAGCTTCTCCTCCATATCCCCAGATAGATATGATACCGAAAATGCTGTTACATGACCGGGAGAACTGATACTATGGACAGAGGGGGATGGAAGGTAAATGGGTATCCTTGAGGAAACCGTGGATATCGCATACCCTCAGCAGCCGCACTGTGCAACGGTCCTCGTCCTCGATGTCTCCGCATCCATGGCTGGTGAGAAGATCCTCGAGCTCTCCGAAGGGCTTCGTGCATTTATCAGGGCCCTCAACGAGGATGATCTTGCCAGAAAAAGGGTGGACCTCGCAATAATCACTTTTGGCAAGGATGTCCGGGTTATCTGCCCTTTCTCAGCCGCCGACCAGGTGCAGGATCCTGTCCTCGGACCAGAGACCTTCACCCCGATGGGAAGGGCTATCGTGCGCGCAATGGATCTGGTTGAGGAGCGTAAGACGGAGTACCGTGACCTGGGCATCGATTACTACCGGCCGTGGATCTTTCTCATAACAGACGGAAGGCCAAGCGACATGCACCCCGGTGAACCATTCTGGGACGAGGTGGTCGGAAGGGTGCATGACGGTGAAAAGGAAAAGAGGTTTCTCTTCTGGGCTCTTGGTGTCGACAGGGCAGACATGAAGATATTAAGGGAGATCGCTCCTCCGACCCGGCCTCCGCTCCTGCTGAAGCAGACACGTTTTTACGACCTCTTTGTATGGCTTTCAAAAAGCCTGTCACGGATCTCTGATTCATCCATCGGAGAGCAGGTTACCCTTGAGAACCCTGCAGGTCCGGACGGCTGGGGTATAATCCCGACTGAGTAGGGATCCCCTGGATGAAAAAAACAGGAGTACCCGGAAAGAAATCTTCCCCCTTTATGTGCGGGGGGTCGGTTTGCGGAGAGTACCACGGTTCAAGGGATGAACCCTGCCAGGATGCATCAGGGTGGACAGTAGTCCCGGGGCGGAGAGGGTTTCCGCCGTACGGTGTGATAGCAGTGGCCGATGGCCTTGGAAGCGCACGTCTTTCTGGGATTGGTGCTGCGACTGCAGTCACTGTTGCGCTTGAATCCGCCAGGAGTGCGTTGCCTGTCCCGGTAGGATCAATTGGAGGAGTCCTTTTCGATATAGCCAGGTCTGCCCGCGAAACAGTCCTCACCCGCTCGCGGGAATACGGGTGTTCCCCGAGGGACCTGGCCAGTACATTTATCTGTGTCCTTTTCTCCCGGCACGGGATTGCGGCAGTCCATATTGGAGATGGTTGTGTTGTGGCGCGTGACCGGCACGGGGGCCTTTTCATGCTGACCTCCCCCGGGGGAGAGTACGCAAATGAAGTCGTCCCTCTTACCGCACCGGAATGGAAGTCTGAGCTTGTCACGGCCTATATACGGCAAAGAAACGGGAGTGTCGTAGTGATGACGGATGGTTGTGTGCGGGCGGCATGTACCGGGCCTTCAGACCGCCTTGTCCCCCGTCCAGCCTTTTTCGACCCCCTTTTTTCCTACGTGCTGTCGCAGCAGGATGAAAAGTCTGCATCAGGGGAGATCATGTCGTTTCTTCGGGGGCAGGGCATGACACGGTGTTCAGATGACGACAAGACGGTCGTTGTCGGGGTAATCCACACGGCTCATGGCGCAGATGAAATCACCAGCGGTGTCAGTTCAAGTCGTGATAACCCGGAATGACAGCACATAATGCTTCCCTGGGGAGATATCTATGCGGCACGTCAGACGGTCTGATGATCCGGGGCCGGGGCCGCCAAGGGGGTACAGGAAACAATGGGCATCAGGATACGTGAGAAGTTCTTCTCATTCCAGGACGTCGAGGCAGGCTCCCGGCCAGGTGCCATGATCTGCCTTGTCCCGGAGGAGGAAGGTGGGGCAGGGATCGAAGTGTCGGCTCATGCCCCATGGATACTCCTTCAGCAGGACAAAGGCCCGTACCCTGGAGGAAAGATCCCGTTTTCGATTGACACGTCCCAACTGAGACCCGGGACATCAGGCACGGGGAGTATTGACCTTACGAGGGGGGCTTCCCGGGAATGTGCCTATATTTCAGTCAGCGTGGCAAGGAATGCAGATTATCCAGTTACCCGGGATACATCCATGCGGGGGAAGATTATCACAGTCTTCACCGAAAAGGGCCGGCTTACGCTTGTCCACACAGGAAAGCATGGTGGTGAAGGGGATATCTACCTGGTGCAGGAGGACCGGTCCCTGTGTGCAAAGATCTTTCACCAGAACAGAGACCGTGCAGTTCTGCAAAAAAAAATCCAGGTGATGATCTCATCCCCACCTGCCGACCATAACTCGTTTTCATCCCTTGCATGGCCTCAGGCACTCCTGTATGCCGACCAGGAGCAAAAAGATTTCATCGGCTTTTTAATGCCATATATTGACCGCAATGACTTTTCAGAGTCCCATGTGCTCTTCGATCCCGGTGAACAGCACCGCTTTTTTTCCGACAGGGGAACGTTTCGGAACCTCCTCGCTGTTGCCCTCAATCTTTCAGGGATAGTCTCTGCGGTCCACCAGAAAGGACACTGCATCGGTGACCTCCGGGATACCAACATCCTGGTCGCAAAAAATGCCAGGGTAGCCATAATCGACTGCGATTCATTCCAGATAAAAGACTGGGAAACAGGGTCTGTCTACCCGACGACCGTAGGCTCGCCTGAGTACCTTCCACCGGAACTCACTTCCGGTGCAACAGGTTTAACCTGTGGTGACAGGAGAGGCGCGGACCTCTTTGCCCTTTCAATCATCATATTCCGGCTCCTCATGGATGGTGTCCACCCCTACCAGGCCCGGGGCCCGGGTGTGCGTGCCGCCCCCACGACCAGGGCCAAAATTATCCTCGGACTCTTCCCGTACCACGCAGGAAACAAAGCCGTAAAACCACCTGAATGCGCCCCACCCTACCGCAGGATCCCGCCTTCGCTCCAAAGACTCTTTTACAGGTGCTTTGTTACCGGGAACAGACGGCCTGGAGCTCGCCCGAGTTCGGCGGAGTGGAAGGCAGTCCTTTCCCGTGAGTTCAGCCAGCTGCTCCGTTGCCAGTCGGATCCGGACCATTGGTACAGTCCAGACCTCATCGAGTGCCCGTTTTGCGACACGGAAAGGTACAGCCCGGGGAGTCCCGTCCCCACCATGAAAAGAGCTACACCAACGGTACCTGCTGCAGTCCATCAAGGACCGGGACAGTCCACTGCTGGCCCAATGATATCTGGCGAAGGATCCCCTCAGTCCTGTTCCGTACAACTCCCGGGAAAGGAAAGATCACCCGTTAACCAGGTGCCTGCCCTTCAGGGCTCTGATGCTCGAAAAACGACCATTGGCCCAGGAATGCCGGTCGCAGCGGGTATTCAGATTATTTCCCCGGATGGGCACCATAGGGTAAAAAGTGGGGACCACCAGACGGGAAATCAGGATGGACGGAGCATGCAGCCGGAGCCCCCTGAACCATATGCTGAAAATGCCTCTGCACCTCAAAAAAATCACCTGAATGGTCCTGCCGGACATAAGGACGTTCCTGCGTCCGACATGGTGGCGCAACTGTCGCAGGGCTCATTCCAGGAGCAGATGGAGGCGCGGGAGGCCCTCGCCCGGCGTGGACCTGCCGTTGTGCCCTGCCTTCTTGACGCGGCCCGGTCAGGAAAAACAACCTACCGGGCCATCAGACCGGTGATTAGGGAGATAGGTCCGGCTGCCGTTCCTCTCCTGGTATCAGGACACGACCCTGTATACTCGGTCCACGGGGCATTCATCCTCCAGGCTATCAGGGATTTCGGGCCGGAGGCGGTTCGTCCGCTCCTCCATACAATCGGTGAAAAGGGTACTGAATTTCAGCTCCATTCCCTGTTCATCGTGCGCGATGCAGGTCCGGCAGCCATTGAGGTTATCGCATCAGAACTCCCCAGCCTTTCCGCGAGGTCCAGAATATTTGCGTTCGTACTTTTGGCTGCGGTGGGTGAGGTCGCCATCCCCCACCTGGTCAGGATCCTCCGTTCCGGCGACTGGACCCTCGAGGTTATGGCGGGCTGGGCACTCGGAGTCCTGGGGACCCCTTCCATCCTGCCCGTCATCCTTGCCTGGCAGGAAGACCCCCTGGAGCTTAGCCGCAGAGTGTTCCCGGTGATGGAACACATCGGCCCGGCAGCAGTGCCGCCTGTCATCTCGCTCTACCGTTCTGCCGGAAAAACGCTCCAAACCGGCCTGAACATTCTGGTCCACCAGCTTTGTCAGATCTATCCGGCTGCATTCGTCCCGTTCATAGGAGATCCTGATTACCTGGTGCGCGATGTTGTGGTCAGGGCATTATGTGCTGCCGGAGAACCTGCTCTACCCATGGTGACCGGGTACCTCTCTACCGACGACCTCCTCATGAGAGCGGGGGTCGCCGAGGTCATATCTTCCGGAGGTCCAAGCTCAATCCCGTTGCTTTCTGAGGCGTTCTTACATGGCAATAACCGTACGAGGACTTCAGCAGCACGGATCCTGGTGCGGATGGGAGGGGCGTCGATACCGGCTCTTGCATCAATAGCCCGTGGTTCGAAAGGCCAGGTCAGGACTGACGCGCTTTCAGCGCTGGTGACCATCGGAGCGCCGGGAGCGCCTTCCCTTGTGCAGATCGTACTGGATGAGCCAGGAACAACGCCAGGGACACGAGAAGCGGTCAAGGCGCTTACCGATGTGTACCGTGAGAACCCGGTCTCCGTTTCCGACCTTTTATGCTCATATTCCCAGGATATGCGCCTGGAACTCCTTAACACCATCAGGAGCGCCGGCAGGGCGGGCGAACCGCTCCTGGCGGTCTTCCTCGCAGACACTGATGCCGCCATCCGCGATGCTGCCCTGACGGGTTCACTCGAAGGCGGGGTAGAAGCCATCCGGATGCTGCTCATCCAGGCCGGGACCAGCAGTACCGGTCAGGAGGTTTTCGCAACATTCATGCGTTCCAATGGGACACCCCGGGTGTACGCATGCCTGACCCGCCTCATCCTCGACCCGGAAGACCTCGTCGCCGAGGGGGCCATTGGAATCCTCCTCGATTCTGCCCAGTATAACCCATCATTCCCTCAGTTGTTCTCCGGGATCCTTCCAGATCTTGATGAAGAACCTGTGGTCCGCCTGCTAACAGAGTTTGACAGGATCCCGACCCCGGACCGTGAAGTCCTGTTGCAGGAATGCATCTGGCAGAGACCGGGAGTGATCAGGGATACCGCCCGGGCATTCCTTGGAAAAGAGATCTTGTTCGATCAGGGAATGGCAATACCGTCCGGATCGGGTCCCGGTGCCATTTCCAGGCGGGACTTATTCAGGGAAGACCGTTCCATGGATAGACCCGCAGGGAACACTTTCCCTGCAGGACATCACTCCCCTCCAAAGCCAAACGTTGATGCAGACGGGGCAATGAGGAGACTCAAGGAGTTATTACTGGGTTATTTCAATAAGAAAGGCAGGTAATAGGTTATTGTGCATATTCCATCTCTTTCAGGGTCCGGTCGGCAAGGTCCCGCATGCGGGCAGAGATCCTGATGGATGATGCTGATTCAACGTCCTGCAGCATACCTGCAATTTCCGTCCCGAGCACGAATATTGCGTGCTTGTGTTCGAGTTTCGACCTGTGCTGCTGCGTGGGGTTGATCTTAAGGGCGTTATACTGAGAACACGAGATCTGGTTGTTTTGCTCAAGATCCTGCTTGATCTCGTAGAGCATCTGGTGAAGAAGAATCAACTCATCCTTGTGCATACAGGGAACACCACGAACAAGTATTGGGGGCCTGATCTATAAATAGGTTGAGCGGGGCAAAATCAGCCCCGTTTTAAAAGCCGGATGTTAATTGGGCGTTTTATGATGCCCTTGAACTCCCGTGCGGCAATGAAATCAACTCCTTTGACCACGGCCAGGTCAAGGAGCCGCTGGTTTACCTCTCCGTCGGTTACCAGTCCGTGGACTGGTTCACCAGTTGCATCAAGGATCTTCTCTGTATCATCAAGGGGGAATTCCCGTATCATCCCAAAATCCCTGTTGACAAGACGGGCTGATTTCTTCCCTCTGACTGCCATAAGATGGTCTTTCAGGGTGGGGACTTCGGGAGCTGCGGTATCAACAGCCGCGGTCACGGCGGGAGGGGATGAAACCAGACGGGTATGGTCTTTTTTCACTTTTGAAACAGTATTTTTCCTGACACGTTCCATTTCAGGCAACGGATTTTCCCCCGCTTCCCTGGAAGGTTCCGGTAGTCCCGCTGGTGTTGGTGCTTCTCCTGAAAGTCCGGCCTGGCCCGGCTCAGCGCCCTGATCGTTGTCTCGGTCAAGTGCATAGTCTTCCCTGACATATTCTGCAGGGATCTTGTTCCGGAGTGCCTTGATGATCTCCTTCCTTGAAAGGTCCTCGACACTTTTATCCTTCGGACTGTATGCCACATAATCGACGTCCGCGACCTGGAGGAGTTCACGAAGTATCAGTTCCCCTCCACGGTCCCCGTCAAAGAACGCGGTAACCGTCTTTTTTTCCGAAAGGTCGACAATCGCCTTCGGTATGTGGGTTCCCTCAACGGCAATTGCGTTCTTGATCCCGTACCTGAGAAGGTTGATAACGTCTGCCCTTCCCTCAACGATGATAACCGCGTCCGAATCGGTAGCATTCGGACCAGCAGGAAGCTTTTCATCGCCTACGGCGGAGATTTTCTCCACACGCATGCTTTCCCTGACCTGTTCGAGGATGGAATCTGAATCGACCGTTCCTTCCTCGAAGTGGTCAATAAGGAGTTCTTTTGCCCGGTCAAGGATCCTCTTTCTCTTTGTTATCCTTATGTCCTCGATTGACTCAACCAGTACGTGGGCGGCGCATGGGCCGATGCGATCGATCGTCTCGAGTGAAGCAGCAAGGATTGCCGTTTCAGCCCGGTCAAGCGATGATGCTATCAGGACTTCTCCCCGTGTCTCTCCTTTTTTACTCGTGGTCTGGACATCGATCCGTCCGACCCGCCCCATACGCTGGAGGTCACGGAGATCAAGCTCTTCTCCGAGCAGCCCTTCGGTCTGCCCGAATATCGCCCCGACTACGTCAGGTTTGTCAACCACCCCCTCTGCGGTAAGACTGAGATGAATGATATACTTGGTAGTGTCCGATGAGTGCAATGAAAATCCCTCCTATGCATGATGCGTTCGGCATTGTGCGTTTTCATAGGACTGAACAATATAAGGAACATCTCGACTTAAGGATGTAGGGTTTGGCACAGGCAGGGTCATGCCCGGCTATCCGGCCTTAAATGGACCAGGTATCTGACCGCCATCCGCCAGGCCACCGGTCAGTCGCGAGAGAAAAGGCGTTTTATAACTTCATTTTTACTTATATCTGCAATAAACACTTTTTTTTGCGTGGAAACCGCACCAGACACGAGGGTTACAGTTGCCAGCGGGACGTGAAGGCTTTCTGATATTATATGAACAACCGCCTTGTTTGCCTCTCCTTCACGGGGTCTGGCCTTTGTCCGGCAGCCAACGGTATTTCTCCATGTATTGTACCCGTCGGGAAATGCATCGCGGTCCGATCCTGGAGAGACCTCTATCGAAATGACTACCCCGCCGTTTCGCTCAGTTATGGCACCCTCCGGTCCGGTCATGGCCATGATTGGGAAGAGGTATGTCGCCCGGCACTAACAGACATGGATCATCAGTGGCTTTTGCCGTTCTTCTCCTGTCAAACGCCCTCTGCCGGGCGGTGCCTGTCGCACTGCCGGGTTGGCCCGAAGATCATCAGCTGGACATCGCCAGAACCGTCACCCGGGGACCTATGGCAGTGCCTGTAGCGGCACGTGATTCAGGTATGCCGTGGAAGGTGATAACCTCTCCCATGGAACCAAACCGGGTTTCCAGGATAGAAATCACCGTCCCTGAACACCGTCCTTCCGCTTAGGATTACCTCTTCAGGAAAGATCGCACTCATTCCTTCGAACGGCGTCCACCCGGCCCGTGAATGGAGTGTTTCGGCACTTATTCGTGTTATTTCACGGGGATAGATGGCAAAATCCGCCCGGTCTCCCGGCAAAAAGCCGGCAGGAGGGATCCCCATGATCCTTGAGGGGTTTCTGCTGGTACGGTCGATCAGGCCGGAAAGGGGGAGCCTCCCTTCCTCGACGAGGGCAAGGAGGAGGGGGACCATGGTTTCAACACCCGGGAAACCAGAGGGAACAAGAGGAAACAGATTGTCTTTCTCATCAGCGGTATGGGGTGCATGGTCCGAACCAATGGTATCGATCCTGTCCCAGGCGGCCAGGAGTGCTTCCTGCTCCTTTCTTGTCCTCAGGGGAGGGTTGACCTTCCCACGCCCGTCACCGGGATCAAAGTCCTCGCAGGAAAGGAGGAGGTGATGAGGGGTCGCCTCGACCGTGCCCCGTACCTCCCTGATTGCCAGCGAGGAGCTGACATGACAGAAATGAAGCCTGCTCTCCTGGGGTGACTCGCGGGAGATGCGCCCGACCGCCCGTGCTTCTCCCAGGGGAGGACGGAGGCGGTAATGGTCGGTAAGGGACTCGTCCGGGCCGCCTGCCACTTCCTCGGCATGAAGTGTGGTTACTGCCCCGGCATGACATGCAAATGAGATGGTTTCACCCGGGTCAACAGCTTCTGCATAGCTTGACGCCCCTGTGAACACCTCACCGAACGCCAGCACTCCCTCATACCACATACCTGCCAATGCATCGCCCGGGGCAGCTCCCCCGTTTATTGCAAAATGGCACAGGGATGTTTTTTTTGCCAGATCCACACGTTTGCGGACGCTGTCAGGCGAGTCAAGAGGCGGGACGGTGTTCGGCTGGTCGGCCACCACGGTGACTCCACCGGCAATGGCACTCATGGAGCCAGACCTCCAGTCTTCCTTGTAACGTTGTTCCCAGTCCCGCATGTGGACATGAAGGTCGACCGCTCCGGGAAGGACACGCTTTCCCCTGCAACTATGGTGTTCCGCAGATGAAAGCGGGCTCCCGACATGCACTACCCGGCCATCCCTGATACTGATATCTGCCAGGGTCCCGTCAGGGAGCTGGACATCGGTCAGAACACGGTCGCAGCGGTTGGTCATGGTATCATAACCCGTTGATGTAGAAGATCAGGTTGTAATCTGATAAGGATAGATCTTTTCAGCCCGGGCTCATATCGGCTGGAGCACTTATGGGTGCCGCTCCCATTCAAGGGGCCGGGATCCGGGAAAAAAGCCCGCAGAAGACCCTGCTGAAGGTTCCGGGGACCTCGGGGGCATATGGAGCACTGACAGGATTAATCAGTGGATTGTCTGGATACAGAGTTCTTTTTGTTCCGTTTTCCCCTGTCAAGACGGCCGATGAGGACCAGGACGGCAGGCATGACCACAATCGCCCCTATCAACGAACAACCCACGGTAAGGACCGTTACAAGGCCAAAGTTACTGATCATGTTGAAACTTGAAAAGATGAGTGCAGCAAAACCGAATACCGTAGACATTCCTGATACAGAGATTGCCGCCCCAATCTGGCGGTTTGCATGACAGATTGCCCCCATAAGTGGCAGCCCGGCCTCACGCTCCTCATAAAAACGTTCCATGATCACGATGGTGTACTCGGAAGCCACCCCGATGGTCATGGAACCGAGTACGGCGGTCATCGGTGTGTAATCTATCCCAAGGACATACATGATCAGCCCGTTCCAGCCCACGAGCATCATGATGGGGATAAGCGGGGTGACCGCATGGGTGACCCGGCGGTAGACCAGCAGGAGAAACAAGAAGATGAGGACAAACGCAAGCACCGTCATCTGTAACTTCCCGTCCGATATCTCTCTGATAAGGGCTGAAAACATCGCTGCCTGTCCGGTTGTATCAGCAGTAACCCCGACCGGAGGTCTTTTCCAGAGGAGGTCGTTTTTCACCAGGTTGACATTCGACATCGCAACCTGGTTCTCCATCTTCACCGTGGAAAACTCGATTACCGCCTCGTTATTCCCTGAGAGATAACGGATTTTCTCACCGGGAGGGATTTTTTCAAGAACCCCGGCAATTTCACTGTCCGACCCCGGGATATGTCCCCCATTATACTCCCTGATGAGGTTGACGATGCTCCGTGCACCGGTCATCTTCGGATTCGACGCGAGTTCGTATTGCTGGAACTCATCAATCCACTGTATCACATCCAGGGAGACAACGGTGTCTCCGCGGACATAGACCGGCAGGGTGGACGTGGACCCCATAGTCCTCGTAACCTTGTTGAGGTCGATGACGGCGGGCATATCAGACGGGACAAAGGTCTTTTCATCGGTGTTGACAAGGATCTCCCCATCCATCTGGAACCCGATGAACCCTATCAGTGCACACACGACGAATACCGGTACGGCATTCTTTGCGATTTTTTCCGCGAGAGAGCCAATTGCACAGTTGTACTGTTCAGAGCGGGACTGTTTACCCCCATTTTCTGCATTATTCGGGACCGGGCGGTACTTCATGAACATGCCAAAGGCCGGGACGATAATCAGGGCCGCCAGATAACAGCTGCCGACCCCGATGACACAGACAAGCCCGAATGTCCGGATCATCGGGACGGGCGAGATCATCATTGCGATGAAACCAAGGGATGTCGCAAGCATCGCATACAGGATGGACGGACCTGCCTTCGTTACGGTGGTCATTACCGCCTGGGGGAGCGGAGACCGTTTTGTCTCTTCGTCGAACCTCGAATGGAACTGGATCGCGTAATCTATCCCAATCCCGATGAGGACAGGAAATGCACTGATGACCACCATGCTGATGGCTATGCCGGCGAAGCCGATGATCCCGAACGTAAGGACAAGTCCGGATGCAACAATGGCAACCGATAACAACCGGTACCTCACGTGAGAGAAGAAAATTCCTACGGCAATGACCATAAGCACCATTGCGATCATGATCAGCACCCCCATTGAGGAGCCCATCTCCTGCATGAGCTGTTGTTGAAAAGCAGGGTTACCTGATACCGTGACGCTGATCCCGGCCGGGGGACTGGACAGTTCGATGACCGAGTCAAGGCCGGATACAATCGATTGCTGGACCGTTGAAGAAACTCCAGGCTCCAGTTCAACGACCATGATGGTCATAAGCTTCGATGGGACATACCGGATGAGGACATCAGGAGGGACACGTGACTCTGCCTGGGCGATTTCGGCCGTGGAAGTGGGGAGCCCCCCGCCATTCCCCTGTTTCACAAGGTCGACAAGCCCAGACGTCCCTGTCACGTGCGGCTGCCGCCTGACCTGACCGGCAAGCCGGTCCATGTAAGCAAGGGTGTCGGGACTGAGGACATCATCACTTTCGATAATGAGCATCAGGTTGTCGGACTTGAAGTTCTGGGTATAACTTTCGAGGAGCATTCCCCGCGGGGTTTCCTTGTCGATGTAGGTCGATGTCCCGCTCTCCATCGTGATAAACGTCGTACCAATAAGTGAACAAAAAAGGATGACCACTACGATTGCGAGGACGGGACCAGGGCGGCAGGATATTTTTTTGCCGATGTATTCGAAGACCGAACCCATTTTATCCCCGGATTGCCACTTTAACCTTTCGATAGGTCGGCATATATGGTTTATCGTAAACCTGACACCATAAGACACGCATCCAGAGCCGGATAACGGCTTATCCGTGCATCCTCTGCGCCGGACTGTACGGACCAGTGCTTGTCAGGAAACCAGGGAGGGCAACCCGGGGGGGCAGGTTACTCCATTCATACTTAAAGGATGTCGCGAGGTCCTCCCCATCCCTCCGTTGAAATGAAACCCCTTTCCGTTTTTCGTCATCATTTCTTTTACACGGTCCGGGGTCCCGCTGTTCTTCCGGCAAAAGTGCATGACTATATAAGGGCAAACAGAATACACTCCCTTATGGCTACAATCCTCATTACCGATGACTCCGTGTACATGAGGGATCTCCTAAAAGCCATTATCTCCCGGTCACCTCACACCGTCATAGCCGAAGCCGCAGGGGGCCATGACTGCATAGCAATGTATCGGGATAAAAAGCCTGATATCGTCCTTTTGGATAATATCATGCCTGAAATGAAGGGAATCGAAACATTGAAGGCCCTCATGGAGATCGATCCGGGAGCACGCGTGATCATGATCTCGGCAGACCACCAGGACCTCTCCGTCCAGATGGCGACACGATACGGGGCCAGGGGATTCATTGCGAAACCATTCAACCCGGAAACCATCATATCTGAAATCGATTCCGCTCTCTTGGCTACTGATTCCTCCTAGGATACTCCTGGTGTCCTATACCAGCCGCGCATGATATTTCCGGCTGACCGGGCACGTTTTTTCTACCAGGCCTGGCGCCCGGCATACAGGTTTTTAGAAGGATACTCCGTTCAGGGCGGGTTATTCTGCCACCCGGCGGAACGTCCGGTGAACACTTCCTATGGAAAAGACAACCGAATTCACACCTCACTGAAATTCAGTGGTTCCAGGTAACCGAGAATGGTCCTCCTGTTAAT
>CASGHA010000202.1 GCA_949319355.1 uncultured Methanospirillaceae archaeon
CTGGTGTAATAATCGACCTCTACCGGCTCCACGGTCACGAGGTGTGTCCCGGTGTCAAGTGCTCTCGACAGGTACTGCACGCCCTGGTGGAGGAGTACCGCACCAGGATGCGCCTCACGGAATGCCTGTCCGCGGTCCATGGTTTCAAGGACCTTTCCGCCACACATGACGGTATATGTCTCACCTTCAGATCCTCCCATGGAAACGAACTCGGCCGGGCGCTTTCTCCCGGAATAGACATATCCTTTGAGGGTCTTTTTTACAAGGTTCTCCTGTTCGAGCGCTTCGACAATAGCTGGTGTGCAGTCTCCGAAAAACTGCTTGTCACGGGCCGGTATAACCGGCATCTCGGCGGCAGCGCACAGAACCTGGGATGACAGGATATAGGGGTTGGTAAGGTCTATGGCAGCGAACTCATGGCTTTTGCAAAAGAACTCACCTGGGTGTTGCATGTAGTACTGGTCAAGGGGGTTCTGGTTCCCTATAAGCACCGCGAGGGAATCATCCATTTTTCTTCCGGCCCGGCCTGCCTGCTGCCACGCTGACATGAGTGTCCCCGGATACCCTGCCATGATGACGACATCGAGTGACCCGATGTCGATGCCGAGTTCGAGGGCGTTCGTGGAGACCACCCCCCTGATCGCCCCTTCTTTCAACCCCCGCTCGAGGTTTCTGCGTTCTGCCGGGAGATAGCCGGCCCGGTACGTGGCGATGAAGGGACTACCCACGGGATCCTGGTGCCCGGATGCCTCATCAGCCCATCTGCTGATCAGCTCCGCCATCCTCCGGGACCCTGAAAAACAGATTGTCTGGAGACCATGTTTCACACCGGCCGAAAGCAGTTCACAGGCCTCGGTGTGGGGGGAACGGTCATTTCTTACAGGATTGTAGAACAAGAACTGTTTTCTCCCCCGGGGTGCCCCGTCCCGTTCAATGACGGTCACCGGGAGCCCAAGGAGCCGTTCTGCAAAATCACCCGGGTTACCAATAGTTGCCGTTGCAAGGGCAAACGTGGGACTGGAACCGTACCTGTCGCAAAGCCTTCTTAGCCGGCGGATGAGAAACGCCATGTTTGAACCTGCGACGCCCCGGTAGCGGTGAGCCTCGTCGATAACAACGGCTGAAAGGTTGGACAGGAACCGTTCAAAGAGGTGGTGCCAACCAAGCACCTGGTGGAGCTCGAAAGGGTTCGATATGATGACCCGGGAACGGTCGCGGATTGCAGCCCGCCGCTCCCTTGGAGTGTCCCCGTCATAGAGGGCCGGGGTGAATGAGATCCCCGTTTCTGCTGCAAACCCCTGGAGGAAAAGGAACTGGTCGTTTGCAAGGGCCTTCGTCGGGTATAGAAAGAGCGCGGTCGCTTCGGGATCGGTGACCATCCGTTCCGCGACGGGAAGCGTAAAGGCCAGGGTCTTTCCCGAAGCGGTCGGAGTGCGCAGGAGGACATTGTCACCGTTTCGGAATACCGCGAGTGCATCTGCCTGGTGGGTGTAGAGACGGATCCTGTGCCTGTCAAGATAACCTGCAATGGAGGCTGGCAGGGGTTTTCCCACCTCCCCGTATGACGCCTCCTGCGGTGGGAGGTCTTCGACATGAGATATGCCGGCTGCAAAACGGGGGTCACGGCATAGTGCATCGAGAAAATCAGCAGCGGTCATAAGCGTCCCGAATGAGGCATCCAGCGAGCATGGCGAGCGAGATGATGTCCTGGAGGTTATGGGCTACAACAGGGACAAGGACACCCGCGTTTGTAGTAGAGCGGTACCGTTCATAGCACTCCGGGACCATGGAGCTTGGCACATCGGTCCCGCGTTCGACTGAAAAGAGATGTTTTTCCAGGGTGGAGAGCCTGCAGTCAGGGATACGACAGCGGTACTGCCTGCGTGCAGCATGGAGGAGGTCATAATGGACCGCGGTCTGGGGAGGACGTTCGCCATAGTAGGCATACCGTTCGCGGAGGTAGGGTATGTCGAATGCTTTGCCGTTGTAACTCATCACTACGGAATCCGCGTTGAGGTAGGACCGTGCTGCTTCAAGTGCCGCCGGTTCCTCGTCGATGTCCTTTAATATAATCTGGTGAACTTCGAGGAGGTCTTTTCTGATAACGCCAATTCCTATGAGGATTATCGGTCGGTTGAAGAATCCAAGGGTTTCAAGGTCAAGAAACACCACCCGGTCAGTGTCATGGAGAGAAGATCCAAGGAGCATGAGAGGATGACTGCCTGGGAGCCACCCGGAGAGAAGTTGGGATACTTCTACGGCACTCCCGTTCTCAGCAGTCCTTATGATATCGACGGCCTGGCCCCTGTACCTCCGCGAGTGGAGGAGGTCACGGACAGACCTGCAACCTCTCATCCGGAGCGATCGCTCCGTGGCCTGCCCAATTCCCCGGACAAGAGTCAGGCATGAGAGTATCCGTGAGATCACCTCCTCTCTCGTGAATACGGGGTAATCCAGAGGTATCCTGGTTACGATATCGTATGCGGGCCCGTCACCCGTTTGGATAACATTTCCCGGGAAGACCTCTTCAAAGCCAAGACCTTCGCAGGATTGGGAGAGGTTGTTGAGATAATCCGCGATTTCCACATAATCCGACTCAAAGACAGGAGCATTGGCAAACCCCGCCCTGAACATGTTGTCGTTGCGGACTATTGAAAAATCCCGTTTTAAGTCGGTCCGTTCCCGCAAACGGCGGCTGATGGTTTCAAACCGGACAACGGAAACGGAATCCATTCCTAAAACGAGGTTATCCTCCGGATTGATGAACCTCTGCCGTATGGTGTGAAAGTGCCCTTTTTTAGGGACCCGGATAAACCATGAGTGGAAGACTGTCCTGGAAGGATTTCGTGAGGCAATCACCTGGTAACGGTACGACACCTTCACGCATGAACTCCAGGGGAATTGACTAAGAATTGCGTGCTATGCCCCTGGGAAAACGGATCGATTCGTGGTCTGATGATATGGGGCCGGAGCGAATGCCATGAGGATAAAGGGCATGTTAATCGACCTTGATGGGGTGATATATACCGGGGACGCACCTGTGCCAGGAGCTGCCCCGGCACTGGCTTACCTCAGGGAGCAGGACATCCCGTTCCGTTTTGTTTCCAATACCACCCGGAGGTGTCGGGAGACCATCGCGGCCCGGCTCCGGTCCATGGGGCTTATTGTTGATGTTTCAGAGATCTTCACGCCCGCCGTTGCAGCAGCTGCATGGCTCTCAAAAAAAGGATATTACTCCTGCAACGTCCTCTTTACCGGGGACATGGACCGCGACCTGTCGGCAGCCGGGCTCTCCCTGACTTCTGATGATCCCTCGGCGGTCGTCATCGGGGACGCCGGCGACGCTTTCACGTACCAGGCCATGACCCGGGCGTTCCGGGATCTCCTCCAGGGAGCTGCCCTTGTTGCGCTCGAGGTGGACAGGTACTGGATGGGCCCCGGAGGGCTGATGCTTTCTGCAGGCCCCTACGTTAAGGCGCTCGAATATGCCGCATCCACGGAGGCGGTCCTTATCGGCAAGCCTTCCGGGGCATTCTTTACGATGGCCCTTGAAAGCATCGGCATCGGTGCAGCTGATGCCGCCATGGCAGGCGATGATGTCATTACCGATACCGGAGGGGCCATGCAGGCAGGAATGAAAGGCATCCTGGTAAGGACCGGCAAGTATCGTGATGACGCCCTTCGCACAGCACCAGTCCGGCCGGACTATATCATAGGGTCCATTGCTGAACTTCCGGCCCTTCTGGCCAGGGAAGCAGGTGCCTGATTCAGCCCGGTATGCAGGAAATTCTCTTTATAACGGCTTTTAATACAGTAACTCATGGGACATCTTAAATACGTTTTTCTTTACAGGGGATGATCTGTCTCTGTGATAGTGGATGCTTGAGATATCTGACCTTCACGTGGAAATTGGGGATCGCGAGGTTCTCCACGATATCAACCTCCAGGTCCCCGACGGAGAGACCCATGTCCTGATGGGACCAAACGGGACAGGGAAGAGCACCCTTCTCATGACAATCATGGGTTTTGGGAACTACAGGGTTACGTCCGGAACGATCCGCTTCAAGGGGGAGGACATTACCCGGATGCCGGTACATGAACGTGCAAAAAGGGGGATAGGGCTCATGTTCCAGAGACCCCCCACGATATCCGGTTTAAAGCTGAAGTCCCTCCTTGTCGCAACGTCAGGGGCTTCCGAGGATGAAATAGCCGGTCTTGCCAGGGAACTCAACATGGACCGTTTCCTTGACCGTGATATCAATAAGGGGTTTTCCGGGGGCGAGATAAAGCGCAGTGAAGTGCTTCAGCTGATGGCACAGAAACCTGACTTCGTGATGCTGGACGAGCCGGAAAGCGGGGTGGACCTGGAAAACATATCCCTGATCGGGTCGGCCATTGGTGAGCTGCTTGACAAGAACAAACAAATTCTCAAGCGAAAAAAAAGCGGGCTTATCATCACGCACACGGGCTATATACTCGATTACCTGGAGGCGGACAGGGGTCACATGATGTGTGATGGCATGATCAAGTGTCACGGAAACCCACGGGAAATCCTGAAGGATATCAAACACCGCGGATACAGGGAGTGCCTCGAATGTCGCCAGTAAGTCCTGACAACCTTGCAAACGAAGACCGTGAACGGCTCGCCCAGTCGGGTATTGAACTTACCCTTGACAACCGGTGCGGCAGCTACCTCCAGATGGACCAGGACGTGGTGCATGCAACCTGCTCGGAGTCAGGTATCGAGGTCCTTCCGATCAAGGCCGCTCTCGACAAGTACGACTGGTTATCCCGCTACTTCTGGAATGTAGTCCCGGCTGACAAGGACGACATCACAAAATATGTTGCAGCCCAGGCAGATCCGAAGGGATATG
>CASGHA010000203.1 GCA_949319355.1 uncultured Methanospirillaceae archaeon
TCCTGGAGA
Organism: uncultured Methanospirillaceae archaeon; assembly: GCA_949319355.1. Lineage (GTDB taxonomy): Archaea > Halobacteriota > Methanomicrobia > Methanomicrobiales > Methanospirillaceae > KLAP105. The sequence continues at coordinate 10 of CASGHA010000203.1, forward strand.
GAGCCCCCCCAGAAAAAAGGGTGAAATCGTGTTTACCAGGTCAGAACCCTGACGGTTCTGTCGCGTCCCACCGGGCCATCCCTCTCCTGACCAGGAGCCATGCGGGGACCAGGAGCAGGAGGGAAAGATAGGGATACAACGGACCTGCAAAGGCAAGAGAGGTAAGGACCGCCAGGGCGGCTCCCATGAGGACAAGGTACCTGAGCAGCACCTTTACATCATAGACAAGCACGTTGGGGGAAAGTCCGGTAAGCCATACCGAGATCCCGGTCCCATAGACCGACACCGCCAGGCAGAGGACAATGGCAGGGACGAGGTACGCCGTTTCCCCGAAAAGGACTGCGAATAAGGCCAGCAGTACTACGGGGTCGGTCTGGAGAAGGCAGAAACTCGTGAACTTGGCAGCGATCACGGAGTGTACTGCAACAGGAAGGCAGGCATATGGCCCATAGGAATCGAACATGGTGACCCAGGTGTACATAGTCGATGCGATGACCCCGCTGACGAGGGCAAACATCAAAAAAAGGCCGTGGGGCGGGAGCAACGGGCTCATCAGGGAGAGGAAGAACCAGATAACGAGGAGCGGTACAAGAAAGGAAAAGATCATCTGGCCGACGACACTCCCGCTCCGGTACAGGTCTATCAGGTCTTTGGCTACGAGGGACGAATAGGGCAGAAACGATAACCGGCCGCTCAGCAGGCCAAACCTTGATCCATGTTCCTTCTGTTGTCCTATCGCATCGGGGTTGAACAGGAGGACTGATACTGCAAACAGGACTACGAGGACACCCACGGACACGAGGAAACCAACCCACGAAAAAGAGGAGTACAGGAGCACCGGAGGAAACAGGAGGGCAGGGTTCAGGCCGGTGACCATGACATAAACACCACAGGCCATGCAGAGTAACAGAAGACATGTTGCAAGGGCGGTGCGGGAACGGGCATAGACTGAAGAGAGAAAAAAGACCAGGCACAGCCCGAAGAGGAAGGAAAGGGTAACCGTGACGAGGAGGAGGAGTGCCCGGTAAAACGGGACGCCGGTAAAAGGCGATGCCAGGATGAAGCCTGCACCAAACGGCAGCACCCACAGGATGAAGTAATACAGGGTGTCCTTCAAAACGAAGGTCGTGAAGATATACCGCTCCGAGAGGGGCAGGCTGCGGGCGGAGTATGCCAGGAGGCTCGCCTGTCCGAACCTCCGGTTCATGACCTCGTTTCCAAGAAGACCGAAGGCACCGACCATGAACCCGAGGAGGAGGAAATTCGTATGCAGGATCACGGTAAGGCCCCCGGGGGGTACCGCGGCTGACATGAGCGGGATGAGAAACGAACTCATGAAGGAGATCCCAAAGATCATGACCGGGAACAGGGCAAATGACAGGCTCCCGAACATGGTGGAGTGTACCCTCCATTCCTCCTTCATCATGGCGACGAACAGGTCATGCATGGCGGTCCTTCCTGACGAGTGACAGGAAAAATGCGGACAGGTGTTCGTTTCTTTCCCTCAGGTCCGCGACTGTCCCGGTGTGGAGGAGCTTTCCCTTGTGGAGGACGGCAAAAGTGGTACAGATCTCCCCGGCGACCTCGAGGATATGGGTCGAGATGAAGATCGTCCTCCCTTTCCTGACATACCCGGCCAGGTAATCCTTGACCAGGTCCTGCATGATCGGGTCGAAGTTGATCAACGGTTCGTCGATCAGGGCGAGGGTGGGTTCATGGATGAACGCCTGGGCGAACATGAGTTTCTGACGGGTCCCCCGTGACAGGTCCTTGCACAAGACGTCCTTCTTGTCGGCGAAGTCAAGAAAATCAAACCACCATTCAGCCCTTTTTGCGATATCAGGGACCTTCCTGACCGCACCGACGAAGTCCAGGTACTCCGTCGCAGTCAGGAAGCTCGGGGGAGTCTCCTGCTCGGGGATGATACCTACCCGTTCCCTGACGCCAATCGGGTCTTTGACGACATCGATCCCAAGCACAGTTGCAGATCCTCCTGCCGGCCGGACCTGGCCGGTCAGCATCTTGATCATCGTCGTCTTCCCTGAACCGTTCGGCCCCAGCAGTCCGAAAAGGGCTCCCTCCTCAACCGAGAGGCTCACGCGGTCCACTGCGGTTACGCTGCCATACTCTTTCGAAAGGTCCCGTACATCAATCACTGCGGTCATCGGAAAGCTCCAGAGCCCATATTCACCGGTTACCCGGATAGTTCATTGATTATTACCAGACCTCCCGTCCGTCGTTGAAATGTGCCGTGAAGATCCTTGCCGGGTCAGAGGTTTCGACCACATTCGGTACCTTTTCCAGGCCAAGGCTCCCAAACCCTTCGGGCACATACAGGGTGAATTCAAGCGGGGCAGCCCCGTTTTTGAGGGCTTTGAAATAGGCGGCTATAGCACCGGGGTCCGTGACCATCTGGTCACGGTCTCCGGTATATCCTCCGTTGTTCCGGGTCTTATCGGCGTACTGGAACGCGTCGCCATACAGGGATGAGAGCCCTATCTGGTCGGTACTCATACCGCCGTACACGACTCCGGTGATCCCCGTCCTCAGGGCGTGCTGCCAGCTCGGCCATTTTCCACGCCCCCAGCTCATCCCGGGAATGAAATCGTCCTTGTTCGTTGATCCTGATTTTGAAAGCGTATACGCCACATTTGCGTTGATGACAAGGAGGTACTCGTACGTGAAGTCATGCCCATGGGCATTCCAGTGCCTGAAGGAATTTTTCAGGACGAAGTTGGCCTGCTGGTAGAAATGACCCTTGAATGCGCCGTACTCATCGGTGAGCTGGGTGTCGAGAGCCGATGCGAGGATACCGAACCCGGGTGACCAGTACCCCTTTCTGCCATTTTCATCATAGTCGATGACACCGTCCCCGTTCTCGTCGAAAGCGTCCATGAACTCTTTTCGTATCGTGGAACCTGTCAGCCGGTCGTGCGCCTCGGCATAACTCAGAAGAGTCTTCTGCATGTCCCAGAGCATGCAGGTCGGGTTGTAGTACATGGTGCTCGTCATGAGTTCCACGAACTTCCGGTCCTCAATTCTGCCAAGATGACCTGATAGTGATACCAGGGGCGAATTGGTAACACTGTCCCATCCGTTCACATAATACTGCTGCCTGCCGACCCCCCGTTTCTCACAATACCGGTAGAGGTTGTACCTGAAAAGGGGAGAATCAAGGCCTTCCTTGGTGACGATGTCCTTTCCTTCAGCCTCTGCGACCGGGACGTGGTGGACGAATTCCGTATTCCAGCCGTTTTCCTCCCGGAGCCGTATCCCTTCAGCCATCGGAACGGTCTTGAAACAGTACCTGGCGGTCATCAGGTCAAGGGCGACACAGTCAAGCGAAGAGAAGATATAGCCCTCCGGGACCCTGACGGCGACCCCTTCCGGGTTGTGGTTCAGGTTGATCATGTCGATCGAATCAGAGACATGAACAATATACACCCCCTGGTCCTGGGTCGCCCGTATCACATCAGACTGGGTACCGGGCATCCCATCGGTTTTGGTCGCGATGTACTCCCCATTGCGGTCTCTCAACGGGAGGTTCGTCTTCTCGTCGATCTCGGTGACCCAGGGCATGTGCGGCAGCTTGGCTTTAAAGGACGGGAGTTCTGTTGATGGGAGGGAGTAGGTATAGGTGGTATGGCCGTTCACCCTCCGGTCAGGACACTGGACCGGGTACAGTCCGATACCCAGGTTCTTTATCCCGTTGGTAATCAGGTCCTGGGCATGGATCTTCAGCTTGGGGACATTGACCAGGACACACCCGGGATATTCCTCCCGGTCGTTCCTGTCAAGGGGGTCCCCGCCGATGATGACCTTGTGGAGGGTGACTTCCTTAAAGTTCGCTCCTCCCGGGACCGGGACCGTCCTGCCGCGGGAATGGTCGTCTCCGATCTTATTCAGGTCATAGACCATGAGGCGGCCCCCGGACTTACCCGGGGGGAGGTAGGTCCCGGAGACGCTTTCATCATATCCCTTCATGGGGTCGTCGGTATGGTCCGGGGGGTGGTGTTGGGCAAGGTATCTCCGGACGAAGTAAAAAGCCCATCCTCCGTAGAAATCACCACATTTCCCTTCGAAGACCGCCTCGGTGGTAACCTGCCTCCCAGCCTTCCTGCTGAAGATACTTGCGCAGATAAAACCGGATGTCGAGGCCTCCCCGAGGGCCATCTGGTGGTAGGTTATCCCGAGGCTGTCGTGAAACCACCTCATGAGAGCGGCGATCACGGACCAGTCGGTGCAGACGGGTGCACCGAGGTCTTCACCATGCGTGTCCGGGTGTATGACCTGCGGGCCCACCAGGTTCGGCTTGAAAAGGAGGATCTTGCCGGATTCCACCTCTCTTCTGACCTCCCTGGAAAAACCGGTCTCGCAATCAAGTGCCTTGAGGGAATCGGCAACATGGGCGTGGATATAGTCAATCCTGGAAACGATCGCTTCCCAGGCGACAGCATCGTCCCCGTTTATTACCTTCTGCAACAGGACGGGGATCCCGGCATACGCCTTCGAAGCGTCCATCCTGGAACCAGATACCACGGATCCCCCGTAGTCCACCTGCTTCATTCCTATCGACGAATCAACGGTCATCCCTTCTTGAACGGTTTTCTTTGCCTCACTCATCGTCATCTGCCCCTGAAATCGCCCGGACCCGGCCTGAACATCACTACAGGAAGAATGCTCCCGGGGTGCGCGGTATACCGCGATGTACCTCACCGAAGGATTAATGTATCTTTTTTTGTTTTCCACGAGTTGCCGGGCGGGTTTCCAGGGCCTCGTTCATCGGGCCCCTGTACCCGCAGAAAAGGTGTCATCAGGTATCCCCATCATTCCCGCACGTCCTGTTGACCCGGGAACGACCGTGGTTGCACCGAAAAGGATGAGGCCGATCCTCCATCAACCAGTTCCAGGTAACCCTTTCAAGGAGGGGGGGTCGGCCGGCTTTTCCCATCGGCCTTCCCCCGGGTCGCCGACCTGATGAAACGGTTTCTTAGCCGGAGCGTCCCGGTACGGGTCTCATCAGACAGTGTTTTTCAAGGTCTTTCTACCGCCACGTGACCTGTACCGGGTTACGCTCCGGTATGTTGTGGAACTGGTATTGCGGATACCCGAACATCAGCCCGTAGGCACATTTCCTTCCCGGCGGAAGGGCAAGGGCCTGCACGAGTGGCTCGTATGAGGATGCGGCGATCGAAAGAAATCCCGCCCAGCACGTCCCTATCCCAAACGAAGGGGCTGCAAGGTCAAAGTACGTAAGGGCGATGATCGCGTCTGTCATGGCACCGGGGTTATCTGCAGGAACATGGGTGATTACGAGGTGAGGGGCGCCCCGGCATATCTGGTCGGAACCCTTCTCCCATGCAGCGATGAATGGAGAGACATAGCCCTCCATGGGGTGACCGGTCCCCATAAGGCTCTTCATCCAGTCTGCGGTCAGGGCTGCAAGCTTCCTGACCTCCTCCGGGTCCTGGACGACAAGCCATTGTACCGGCTGCGCATTCCCACCGGAGGGGGCATAACGGGCTATATCGAGGACCCTTTCGACCAGATCCCTTGAGACAGGTTTCTTCTTGTAATGGCGGACAGAACGCCGTTTTTTCATATAAATCCCAAGTTCACCAGGAGGGATCACCCCTGTACCGGGTGAACGTATCTCTCTCTCACCGCCGTGAAGATTCAGCCGGAGCGCCCCGGATGGACATGCAGCCTCGCAATGTCCGCACGTTATACACATCCCCGCTCTGTCCTCCCATACGGCCGGCAGGGTGTTTTCATCTGCCAGCCCGATCACCATGGCCGGACATATCTTCGAGCATATCCCGCACCTCGTGCAGAGGTCCGGGTCAACGATGATGGAGACCATCAGGACCTCCCCTCTGGCCCGAGGGTCGGTTTCGTTTTCACCATTTTTCCGGCACTCCATGCATCCCCGGCCTTGGCGCCAAGCCGCCAGTACTGGTTGTCGGGCATCGTCAGCAGAAGCGGGTCGATCGCTGAAAAATCAGGTCTTCCGTTTTTCATGACCTCCGGGTTGGCATAAGCTGCTTCGATCTCACCGATGAAGACCGTGTTCGTCGGCAGGGTGACCGACTGTACAAGGCGGCATTCGAGGTTCACCGGGCACTCGCGGATCATCGGAACGACCTTCAGTGATCCATAAAAGACCTCGAATACCTGCGACTTGTCGGTTTTCGCACCCGAGACCAGGCCACAGTAGTCGGTCTTATCCACGAGGCCTGCCGGCGGGATGTTCACCGAGAATGTCCCGGTCTCCAGGATACCTTTCGGAGTAAAGTGTTGGTTCCCGATCCCGCAGAGGATCATGGGCGGGTTTGCGTTCGCACGAGCACACCACCCGACAGTCATGAAATTGTCCTTTCCTCCGACCTTCGTCCCGACAAGGACAACCGGCATCGGGATGAAGAAATTCGTACCAATTGCTATCTTTTCCATGGTTCTTTTTCCACGTTCACAGCGTCCTGGTGCGGTTTTGATCGAATACAGTTTTCAGGGTCAATACTCACGTATCGCATACAGGTAACGATATGAACTATTATGAAAGAATATACCTCAACTAAATATATAGGATATACACACAAAAAAGAAATTAACTTTCACTAAGGTTACCATGGACCATACCAGAAACGGGAAGACCTATCATTGCCCGGTCGAAGCTGCCCTTGACGTCATCGGAGGCAAGTGGAAGCCACTCATCATATGGCATCTCGGGAACGACGTGCTCAGGTTCGGTGAACTCCAGAAGGAACTTCCGGGAGTCAATGCCAAGATGCTGACCAAGCAGCTCCGGGAGCTCGAAGAGGACGGCGTG
>CASGHA010000204.1 GCA_949319355.1 uncultured Methanospirillaceae archaeon
GGATGAAGGGATTGGAACCAGGGGGCTGCTGCCCCCTCAAATCCCCTGTATACGATAGCCATGGCTCGCCGTTCGCGATTCCTTTACCAGGGTTGTTTGGGGCATGGTTTTTGCAGATTTTAGTCTTCAGCGAGTTAATCCGGTTCGAAATCGCAACTGATCAGGTCCAACCGCACGATCCTGGTACAATGATGTCAAACTAACAATTGGTGACAGATCATCACGAGAATAGTAATACCCGGAAATAAACCCTGCATCCTTTTCTCTGGGACGGGACGGCCTGGGTGGGAACGGGGAAGAATCCGGAGAGCGGAATTTTCAATAATCTATGGATCGTATGAGAGAACAACGCCTGTGATTCATCCATGAGCCTGTTGTCACTCTTGAAGATCGGAGGGACCACCGGAAAGGAAAATACCGGAAGACCCCCGGAAGGGAGCAGGGAGGAGAAAGAGCGGAGCCAGAGAACCGTTGAGATCGTGGTCCTCCTCATCCTCGCGACCGGGACTGTGGCTTCGGCATGGTGCGTCTACCAGGCTGCAGCCTGGGGGAATGTCCAGATGGAAAATATTGGTGCCTTATCCCTCATGCAGGCACAGTCCATCCGTCTGACGGACAATGATAATACCCTCCGGAGTATCGATATCAGCACCTTCCTCCAGTGGGCCGATGCGGCAGGTGAAAACCAGACGAAGCGGATGATGTTTCTTGAAAACAGGTTCAGGGACGAGTTCAGACCGGCCTTTCAGGAGTGGCTGAAAAGCGGAAGACCCGGGGAGTTGCCCCCGGGAACGCCGTTAACCCTTCCGAGCTATTCACTTGCCACAACGAGGCATCTCGAGGACCTGAGAGTGAACATGACGAACAAACTGGACGCCGCCCGGCAGGCAAACCAGAACGGCGATGCCTACGTCCTTACAACGGTATTCAGCGCCCTTATACTCTTCTTCGCCGGGATTGCAGGGAAGTGGAAATGGCCGATGGCAACCTTCATATTCATCGCAATTGCACTCGTTTTTCTGGCAATTGTGCTCCAGCGGGTCTTCACGCTCCCTGTTCTCTGATGTTGATATTGTGTACCTGTTCAGCCAAACCGTATGACCCTTGTATAATGATGTCGCAATGAAAATATATGGTCAGGAATTTCCTGAATCAGGAAAATCGAGAAATCTATCCTGTATCATATGTTCAGTCCCTTTTAACCTTCATTCAAGAAGAATTCCGCATTATAGCCGAGCTACGTGAAGAAAACGCACAATATATGAGTCCGCATCGCAGAACTCGAAGCCCGTTTGAATCAGAACGGCAAAAATAGCAGCAAGCCCGCGTCGATAAATGGATTCAGAAGGCCACAGAGCCCGTGTACTAAAGGAAAGAGGGACCCAGGAGGTCAAAAAGGTCATAAGGTGTCAATGGCGGAGTGAAAATCCAATCCCTGAAGTGACCGTTAAATCCAGGAAACGCGGTCATAAACAATCCAAGGCGAAAAATCTCCGTGATCGGTGCATTAAATACGAACGGGAAATCCTCTTGCTATGAGGGATTTCTCAATCCCTTTCTTAAATGACCCGGCTGAACGGGATATCAGAATGATGAGATTACAACAGGAGATTTCTGGAACGTTCAGCAGTGAAGAAGGAGCTGCCAGGTCCTGCAAAATCAGGGGTGTCTCACCACCACGAAAAAGAACCAGGTGCATGATCTTGTATCCCTGGCACGCACATCCAACGGTGCCGGTCTTGCCCTCTGCAATCAGTCACCAGGCCGAACAGGTACTGTTTTTTTTAGTTTTTAGTCTTCAGCGGGTTTTTTTCGAATTCAAAATCTTAATCAAGGGCCACGAGACCGCCGCCGGGGCGTCCTTCGGGGCGGGTAGGTATCTTTTCGGGGGTATGGGGGAGAAGCCCCCACTGAAGGGTTGATATCCATATGATACCGGGAAAGGTGATACGTGCATTCCAGTTCCCTCCCCGGTCCGGTGAGGTGTCACACCCGTCACACGAAATCCGTCCTGATATGAACTATCAAATAATATCAGTCAGAACATACCCTGCGTGGAGATGAGGTGGAAAACCATGAGGAACGGAGTACTATACTTCCCCAGGGGGGCGTCCTGACCATGAACAGGAAAGCCGGCGTAGTGTACATGCTTCCAGGCGGAGCTGAGAAGAAATGACCCAGTTTGACCCGTTCTTTATCGCTATCGGCTCCCTGGGCGTGCTGATATTCATCATCACCAGCATGCTTGGCATGGGTTTCAGCCTGACCCTCTCTCAGATCCTGACCCCTCTTCGGGACAGGCGGCTTGTTATCATGTCCCTCGTGGCCAACTTCATCCTCGTGCCCGTCCTGGCATTGCTGATCGTCTGGGCCGTCCCGTTATCAGAGGGACTGAAGATTGGCCTGATCCTCGTGGGTTTCGCTGCCGGGGCCCCATTCCTGCCCAAGCTGGTCCAGCTGGCCAAAGGTGACATGGCGTTCACCGCCGGCCTGATGGTGCTCCTGATGGTGGTGACCATTATCTATCTGCCCTTCGTCCTCCCGTTTGTACTGACCGGAGTGCAGGTCAACCCCTGGGAGATCGCGAGGAGCCTGGTCTTCTTGATGTTAATCCCGCTCGGTATCGCCCTTTTCATCCGGGCCAGGTACGAAGAGGTTGCAAAAAGCCTCATCCCAACCATGACCATGGCAGCCAACCTTTCCCTTGCGGCAATGTTCATCGGGTATTTTATCGGGTATTTCGATGTTTCCTTCGGAATTATTGGAACAGGCGGAATCCTGGCGGCCGTCATTCTGATTGTCGGAGCCGTTGTGATCGGTTACCTGCTGGGCGGGACAGACCCGAAGATGAAATCGGTCCTCGCTCTCGGGACAGGCCAGCGGAATTTAGCCGCGGCGTTTGCTGTCGCCAGCAGCAATTTTGTGACCAGTCCCGAGGTTTTATTGGAGGTCATGGACGTGGCAGTAATCGGGTTTATTATTCTGATGCTCATTTCCGGAGAGATCGGAAGGCACAGTGCACCAAACCCGGGATAGACGTGAACGTCACAAATACCTGAACTGATGACGGATATGCAGAGGAGAACGGCACCTTCCTGCGTAAAGCCTGGTACTTCCTTTATTACTGGTTAAACCGGGGGGACTTTCAGGAATGGGTCCGAAGCCCCCTGGACCGGGCCGGTCTGGTGGCTGGTGGACGGACCGGTCACCTGACGACGGTTCCCGCAGGAAAAAGGAGGAAAGGAACGGATCAGGGTCAGGGATTAGCACCTCTTCCTTTATCGGCTGATGAAGTCGATGTCAGGTACATAGGGCTTGATGTCCAGCACCGGCGTCCCGTCCAGGGCATCAAGCCCCCGTACCGTCAGGACCTGTCCGTCGCAGCTGATAAGGTCGACCAGCGAGAGGGCGACCGGGTTCGGGCGGTCTGGGGACCGTGTTGCGAACACACCGTGTTCAACTCCTTCGTGGGGAGGTGTCGCCCGCAATACGGTGCGGTCTGCCTGGTCAAACCATAACAGGACGAAAAGGTGGGGCTTTTCCCCGACATCCATCAACCCTTCGCGGAACTCTTCATGGATGAAGATCTCCGAGACTGTGTCGGACAGTCTTCCCTGGCGTGGCGCATCGCCCCTCGCCCTGTACGGTGAGCGGACATACCCGATCGGGGTGAGTGTAAGGTCCATTGTTACCTGCCTTTCATCCCTTTATTGCCAGGTGCGTTCCCTCGGCACACGGGATGCAGACATGCTTCCCGTCTACCTCCCTCATCTTTGCATCGGCAACCGGCTCCCCGCAGCTCTCACAGGTGACCGTAGCGAATATCCGAGCCTTTTTCGGGGCTTCCAGCTCGATCTCCTCAATTTTCAGGACCTTTTCAGGAGGGGTATCCAGGAGGTCCGCCGTGGCCTTGTGCATCATCGCATGGAACTCATCCGACTCTTTTTCAGATGCCGTACCCCCGAACACTTTCTTTCTCAGTTCCATCATCTCCTGGGACCCGGGTTTGTCGTCCCTCCGTATGGTGACCCTGACCGCCTTCCCGTTCTTCCGGTTGTAAAACGTGAATGCATGCTTGCCGTAATCGTGGATGATGAGGTTGCCCTTGCCTGCGGTCGTCCCGGCGATCACCTGGATGGCATCGACCCCGCAGGCGTCGGTCTCGCAGATGGCCACGAGGTCCTCGTCCTCCGGGCGCGTAACACCAAGGGCTTTCATGGCAGCGGTCGCCGCATGGTAGCCCATGACAAGGCCGGGGCAGGAATGCCCGTGGAAACGGATGCAGTCATCAAAGGTCATCGCAGGAGTGGCACTATGATGGTGCCCGTGGTCGTGAGAATGTCCGTGGTTTTGCTCTTTCATGGGAGTACACCTAGCTTATTTTGCAGGCGGTTGGTATGACGCACCTGACACCGCATAGTTCGCCTATCATCACCGGGAGACCATACACTTCCTCGATAATGAGGGAGGTCACGATATCGTGGCTGCCCTGGACGAACACCCGGCCGTCCTTGATGAAGATGAAGGTATCCGCGAACCGCAACGCCTGGTTCAGGTCATGAAGGGTCATGACCGCCGCGATGTTGTGGTCGCGGACGACCTCGCGGATGATGGTAAGGATTTCGACCTGGTTCTTCAGGTCCAGGTTACTTGTGGGTTCATCCAGGAGGAGGACCTGGGGTTCCTGGACAAGCGCCCGGGCGATGGCCACCTTCTGGAGCTCACCGCCGCTCATCTCGTCGATGGAGACGAGCCGGAGGTCTTCCATCCCCATTTTTTTAAAGATCGCGTCGACGATGGAGAGGTCACGGTGGGTCACATCCCACCCGATGTGGGGCCGCCGTCCGAGCAGGACGGCATCAAACGCGGTCAGCCGGCCGGTTTCGACCCGTTGCGGGACATAGCTGACCTTCCTTGCAATCTCCATCGTCCCGAGATCGAGGAGGTTCTCCTCGTCGAGCAGTACCGTCCCCTCCCGGGGTTTTAAGATTCGGTTCAGGCACTTGAGGAGCGTGGTCTTCCCGACCCCGTTCGGGCCGAGTACCGCGACCACCTGCCCCGGCCGGACCGAGAACGCGATCCGGTCAAGGACGTCTCTGTTGCGGTACATGAATTTTAATTCATTTATGGTAAGCATTTTCGTCATCGTTTATACCCCCGGAACAGGAGGAAGATGAATAGGGGCGCTCCAAGGAACGCCGTCAGGACGGCGACCGGGAGGATGTACGGCGCGACAATCACACGGGCGACGGTGTCGGATGCCAGCAGCAGGATGGCACCGGCAACGGCAGAAGCGGGGATAAGGTAGCGCTGGTCGTCCCCGACCACCCTCCTCATCATGTGGGGACAGACCAGGCCTACGAACCCGATAACCCCAAGCAGGGCCACGATTACCGCGGCGACAAGCGTGGCAACGGTCATCCCCACGATGCGGGTCCTTTGGACATCGACTCCGAGGCCCTGTGCGGTCTCGTCCCCGGCATCGATTGCATTGTAGTTCCAGCGGTTGTAGATGAAGTACAGCGTCGCAGCTGCAACGACAACCGCCATGAGCGGGAGGGTCTCCCATGTCGCCCGCCCGACATCTCCGAAGGTCCAGAAGACAACCGCTGCCAGCTGGGTATCGCTGGAGAAGTACTGCAGGAACATGACCCCCGCAGAGAAGAGCGAGGACAAGGCAACCCCGGTCAGCACCATTATTTCGGGTGACGCCCCCTTCAGGTGGGAAAACAGGAGGATGACCGCCGTTGCCAGCATGCAGAAGGCAAACGCGACGATCGTGGTGAGGTACGGGTTCGTTATCGTGACCGGGTTTGCCACGGTCGACTGGACTTTCCCGGCACCCAGAACGATGATCGAGACCGCGGCCCCGAATGCCCCGGCACTGGAGATCCCGAGCGTAAACGGGGATGCCAGGGGGTTCCGGAGGATGGACTGCATGGCAACTCCGGCTATGGCAAGCCCGGTGCCTGCGACGATAGCCGCAAGTGCCTGGGGGAGCCGGATGTTCCAGATGATCCGGTCCCATTTCGTGGAGGTCCCTGCGCCGAAAAGCGTCTGGAGGACATCTACGGGGGGGATGGCGATGGCTCCGACCGAGATGGCGAGGATGAACAGGACAAATACCAGGACGAGAGACCCGGCTATCCAGAACACCTTTTTCCTGGTATATGCCAGGTAATCGGCCGGGACTGTCCCAAACTCGGTATGCATGGACTGTGTCCTTACGAGACCTCTATCTTCCAAAACCCGGTGTTGTTGTAGTTCCCGTTCAGCTGGGCGAAGACCGGCTTGCCGACGAACTTCGCATAGATCTCATCGGCCTTCACAGACGGGTCGATATCCGTGAAACGGTCGGGATACACTGTCTTACCGATAAAGTATGCGTCTGCAAGCACCGACTCGTAGTTGGTCGAGTAGAAGTTGTACGGCAGGACGCCGTACACGTTCCCGTTCTTTACGGCCTTCAGGTCGGAAAAGGCATTGTTGTTCTTCAGTTCGGTGACGGCCCCGCCGTCAGGGATCTGCAGGGTCCCGACATCTATGAAGATGAATTCGGGGTCGGCGCCCACGATCAGCTCTTTTGATACGTCGGCATGCTGGGTCCCGGCGCTGCCGGCGATGTTCCTGATATTCACGAGCGCGAACGGCGGGTACGCGGGTTCGGTGGAAACGATCCCGTGCGGTCCGGCAAACGAGACTCCGCCGACATAGGCGCTCTTCACTTCAGATGCGGGGATGTCCATCGTCCGTTTCTTCAGGTCGGCTTTCGTCGTATTGATGTACGAGATGAGTTCATCCGCACGTGCACCGGTCCCGGTAATACTCCCCATGAGCCGCAGGGTGGCGAACGCGTCTGCGGTGCCTTTTTCGGTTGCCAGGTCTCCGTAGGGCATCTCAACGACCGGGATACCGGTCCGGTTCTGGAGGAGGTCTGCACCGGCGACCACCGCTGCGGCCTGTTCGGACAGCGTCGCGGTCTTAAAGATCACCTGCGGACTGATCCCGATGATCTTTTCAGGGTCGTCCCTGCCCCGGTACTCCCCGATGAGCGGGAGGCTGGAGAACTGCGTGTTGGCGAGCGCATAGGCACGGCCTTCAACCGGCTGCGGGGTCTTCTCGATGCTGTCAACACCGACAACCTTTCCCTGTGCTCCCAGGTATGAAACGTAACGGAGGCAGCCGGAACCGGAGCAGACAATTGTCCCGGTCTTCGCCGGGATCATCACCGTTCTTCCATACCCGTCGGTGATGGTCGTCGTACCCGTGCTGCCCTTAACATCAGGGGTCGCCTTTGTGTCCCTGGCTGACGGTGCGGTCGTCCCGGTACAGCCGGACAGGGCAACGCATGCACCTGTGAGGATAACTGCAATCAGAATGCCTGCAATTGATTTTTTCATACGAATCTATTGTTTATTAAGATT
>CASGHA010000205.1 GCA_949319355.1 uncultured Methanospirillaceae archaeon
AGCCCTTGATACCCTCCTGACGGTTCAGCCGGACCTCATCCTCCTGGACATCATGATGGAGCCCATGGACGGTTGGGAAACGCTTGTCAACATCAAGGGAAACCTGGAGCTTAAGGACATCCCGGTCATGATGCTCACGGCAAAGCAGCTCACGCCATTCGAGGCGAAGGAATACGGCATCTACATCGAGGACTACATCCTCAAGCCCATCACCCACAAGGAGCTGTACGATGCCATCGAACGGGTCCTCTCCCGGAAAAAGACCATCGAGAGGGACATGAGCCAGGCCCTTGACGCAGGGTTCGACAAAAAGATCATCGATGAGTACGGGCGCCTGTCAAAAAGCATCGATATCAACCGGAGGCTCCTCCGCATCCTTGAGACGACCTATAACATTAGCGACCCTGGGATGAAACTGTCAGAGGACATCAACACGGCCATAAGGAATATGCAGGTAAACCTGAACTTCCAGGAAGCGCGGCTCCAGCAGATCCGTGAGGACTTTTCAAGGAAACCCGCTCCCAGGTTCTAAAAAACAGGGCTTATACTTTTTCCACGGTAATTCTCACCCGGTCTCCTGCTTTCAGGCCGTGCCCCCTGGGGACATCAATGTTGAACCAGAGGTTCTCCGGGTCGTCCTGGGTGCTGTCCTGGGACATGAGGCAGTCCTTCGTATCGTTAATCGATGCGATAAACTCTATGTCTTTTTCAAACTGGGCAACAGTCACCATAAAAAGGAGAGTGCGGTTGTGTTCAGACAACGGCACGGGTGACCATCCAGGTGGTGCTGTTGGAATAGCTCCAGCGGATGATCTTCAGTTCCTGGCATATCTCAGCGAGAATAGCCATGTTCGTTCCTACTTCCTTTGAGGAGAGGCCGAGGTCCTTGGCAATATATTTTGACTTGAAATAATGCTTACCCTTCTGGATCCCACCGTCTAAATAACTGAGGATCTTGTCCTGGGTTTCATTGTACCTCTCCCTGATCCTTCGCGTAGTTTCGTGCATAGATTCACCTGTGAGGATCATGGTGACCGGAAAGGATACCGGCCGTGTGCATGATTCATGCATGTTCTATCGTCCCGCCGCCAGGCGGCAGAACTCCTATCTCACAGCTATATAATCATTGGAACTTAAAGCTAGCGCTCGTTTTTAATAAAAAAGGGAGCTGGACGAGGCATCAACTCCCGGTCCCGGCTGATGATATCTTCGTGATCAGGGCTTCCAGTACGGTATCCCGCATCCCTTCGACGAACTTGATCGAGCCGACAACAAGGTGCCCGCCGCCGCTGATTCCCCCTCCTGGGATCTCGTCACGGAGCTCGCGGACCATCCTCGGGATGTTCATCATCACGCCACGGGAGCGGAGTACCGCAAAGTCCGGACCAAAACCAAGGGTTACCACAGGTTTTCCTTCATACGTCCGGCAAAGCCGGTCATGGACCTCACCTGAGGTCTTTCCGGGCGGCGGGAAGGTGAACTTATGGGCATGGATCTCAACGTCGATAAGGAACAGATGGGCCCCGTTGGCGAGGTCTCGGTGGACGACATGGGGCATGCAGGCACTCATCTGTTCCTCGATCGCATCGTTTGCCTGCTCTGCAATGAGTTTTTTAAGGGCCCTGAACCGTTCCGGGTTGCCCGTCATGTTCAGTATGTCCTTGACAAGCTCTCGGCCGTCATTGAACCTTAAGAAGAACTGGGTGTAATCGAGGGCGAGAGCCATCTCCTTTAAGTCATCATCGCTGTATTCGCTGCGCACGAGGTCGATGTACCGCTGACGTTCCGGCGCCTCGCTGCGGTCCCCGGTCCCGGCCACGGCCGGGAGGTGCCGGACTATGGGCTCAACCGAGGGGTTGATGAGCCGTGCCACTTCCGTCCCTAGCATACCGGCGGTGATCCCGAAATCACCGCCCTGGTGGTAGGGATTAACATGCCCGACAAGGTAGTCGTCAACGATGGTATCGGGGTGGTGGTGGTCGATGGTCAGGATGGAGAGCCCATAGATCTTCGCAAACCGGAGCGACGGCATGTCCTCCTCGGTCGAACCGTTGTCGGTCAGGACAATCAGCGGAAGTTTCTGCCCGAACCTGACATGGTCCTTGAGGGCAAAGTCCATGTCGCGGGTGATGTCCTCGACCTCGTAGAACGGTGCCTTTGAAGGCGAACGCTTAAACAGGAAATAATCAGCATCAAAATCGCCTCCTGAGTCACGGATGAGGGAGACCACGGCCTGCTCGATTGCAACCGCGGAACAGATACCATCGGCGTCGGCATGGTGCCTGAGAATGATCGGCTGGGCCGTAAAGACCGCCTTGCGGATCTGTTTCGCCACCTGCTTCATGGCAGGTTTCAGGCGTTCCAGTACTTCGCTCTCCACCAGGAAAGGGATGTCAGCAGGCTCAGAGCGGAGCTCGAGGGCGGTTTCGATCCGGTTCCGGACGGTTTCAGCCTCGGTCCCGGTCAGTACCGTCATAGACTCCACTTCCACCTGCAGCTGGTTGTTCCGCTGCATCACTTCTCCGATGATCCGTACCTCGTCGCCCAGTTCAACCTCGGGATATGCCCGCACGCCCGCTTCAACAAATGCCGCGGCATTCTCGGTCCCTGACTCGTCCACGATGGTAAAGATGGTGGGACCTCCGGTCTGCTTGATCTGGGAGACCTCCCCCTCGATCATGACGGTCCTGCCCTTCTTCGAGGCCAGGTCTGACAGGCGGACGGCGGGTGAGGAACGTTCAACCACCCGGGTCTCGTACCTCGGGATCAGCTCCTCTGACAGGTCGATGTTGCCGTTGTCACGGATCTTCACGACCCTGACAAGGATGTTCTCCCGCTCACGGTGTTCCGTCCTGATGTTGCTCTTGTGGACCAGTCCCTTTATGCGGTCATTTAACTGGACGAAGGTCCCAAAATTAGCAAACCCCTGGACCTTCCCGATATAGACGGTCTCCTCCCTGACATCGGAAAGGTCGCAGGTATGAGAAAGGCGATATACAATTATCGAATCAGTAGTATCCATCGGCTCGTATCCCCGGCGTTCTATTCATACCAGAATCACTGGATAGGGCGGCACGACCCCGTGGGCAACGTCAGGAACGGGATTGGGTCCCTGCCCGGGCGGGTGCCCTGCCGGCATCCCCGCAAGGTCATTCTGCTCCCCCTACTGATTACTATCGTTGTTTCACTTTTTATACACTAACATGCCTGCGACGATCACCAGGGCAGGCCACGGGCAGGTACTTTGTAAAGGGTGCTTCATGGGGATGATGCACCCGGTTCGCCCTATTCGTCCCTGAAACCGATTTCCACAAGGGTCAGGTCATCAGGGGCGATGATCTCCCCGGAAAAGCACTGCCGCGCATCACTCAAGTGGGCATCGGTCTTTGTGTACCGTGAGCTGATGTGAAACAAGGCCAGTTTCCGGGCCTTGTAGCGGGTCGCGGAAATGCCGGCATCCCTCGCGGTCGAATGTGCAAACTCTGTCGCTTTCTGGCGCTCAGACTCGTCAAAGGTCGCATCGTGAACAAAAAGGTCGGCATCGGAAACCAGTTCCGGGGGGAGGGAGCCGACCGGGCGGGTATCCCCGGTGTAGACGACCTTCCGGCCAGGTCTCCTTGCACCCATCACGTCATCCGGGCGGATGACCGTCGGGGAGCCGTTCTTCTGGACGGTGACCTCCTCGCCACGCTGGAGCCTGCCGAACAGGGGTCCTGGCGGGACTCCGAGCGCGATCGCCGTCTCCCTGTTGAAACGGCCCGGCCGGTCGTCCTCGCAGAGGACGTATCCGAGGGCAGGGGTCCCGTGGTCGACGGCAAACGCGGTGACGGTGTAGCCGTCGAACCGGACCTGGTCGCCGTCTGATATCCGCCCGCTCCTGATGGGAAACCGGATATTGTTCCGGCATATGCGTTTCATTTCCGAGACGAACTCCTCAACACCGGCCGGTCCGAAAATCCTGAGCGGTAGGTCCCGTCCAATGAATGAGAGGGTCTGGACGAGCCCGATCACGCCAAGGAAGTGATCGGCATGCCAGTGGGTGATGAAGATTGCATCGACCGTGAAGCCGGTCCTTGCGCGCATCATCTGTTGCTGGGCACCCTCTCCACAGTCAAAGAGGAGGGTATCCGCGCCCCTCCGGACCATGATGCAGGAGAGCGTCCTCATGGTTGTGGGGATGGCCCCTGCCGTCCCGAGGAAATGCACGTGAAGGGTCTCTCCACTCATGAAAACCACCCGGAGAGGACACGGCTGCTCGTTTCGGCTTCCCTGAGGTTCCTGCCCTCAACAACGATTATTCCCCGGTAGTCTGAGACAACCGCCCTTCCAACGGTCTTCCAGTCAACCGTTCCGGTCCCGAGGGCGAGGTGTTCGTCCGATGCCCCGTGGTTGTCGTGGAGGTGGAGGTGCCGGGCAGACTTCAGGTACGGAAGGAACCGGTCCACCAGGCCGAGCGTGTTCGCGTGACCGATGTCGATACAGATGCCGATCCCTTCTATCCCTTCTGTCATCCCCACCAGCTCTTCGGGTTCCCTGCAGAGGAACTCCTTGATCCCTATCATGTTTTCCAGGCAGGCGGTCACTCCTACATCTGCCGCCGTCTGGCCGATGGTCATGAGGGCTGTCTT
>CASGHA010000206.1 GCA_949319355.1 uncultured Methanospirillaceae archaeon
ACAACACTCTTCGAAGCAAAACCGATGACGATCCCAGCGAAACCGCCCGCAACGAGCAGTGCCGACAGGTCGATCTGAAAAAATGGTGCTGCGATAAGCAGCCCGACGATGACAATAACATACTGCAGCACCCGGATACCAAGGTCGAGCTCCGCTTTTCCGACCCGGTCGGAGAAGATTTTCTTGAGGTAGACACCGAGGGCTTTTCCAATGATGACCGAGGCGATGAGGATAACCCCGATGGTTATCAGGTCGGCATAGGTAAGGTTCCCGATAACAGGTGTCTGGATGACCGCCCAGAAAGAGGCCGCGGTTTCATTCATGTGTCATACCCCGAACTCCATCATAAACCGTCCCTTTTCAACCGGGAGAAGGTTCCGTGCAGCAAAAGGCGGAAGGGCATTCTGCATTCCCTCCCTTGGTGGTTTTTTAAGCGTCCTCGTCTCAGCCACCGTGTCAGAGAAGACCTCCATGATCCCGGTCATGAAAACCGTGTCGTTATCGAAATAGAGGTATATCGTGGTGTCCTCGAACACAGCCCTCCGTACTTCTGTGAAACTCCGGGACTGGTTTCTGACCGAGAGCTCAAGGACAGCCCCGGAATGGCAATCAATGCCGGGGGGAGCCGGGCTTACCCGGCTCTCGCACCACCGGGCTATCTTACCTCCGTTGCCGCTCCCGTACAGGGTATACTTGGCCTTTTGTGGAGAGAAAATATCGAGGACATCGTAGCTGCCCGCGGTGCCGGCGAAAACTCCGGTTTCAAGGGGAAATGTAAGGTAGATGACCGCCTCTTCACCCGGTCCGACCACGACCGGGGGAAAAGAGACCTCAAGGTGCCGGGCTACGGCTTTTGGCAGGTACAGAGGCGGGACAGGGTGTACGAGGAGGGCCTCCGGAGGGGTTGCCAGGACTTTTTCCACGACCTCCCCGTTACAGGTCCTCCGGTATGACACAAGGCCACCTTCCATCCGGGTTTCAAGGGTTATCCCCGCATATGACAGGGACACATCCCCGTGGTAAGTCCCGTACACGTGGGATTCATATTTTCCGGCCAGGACTTATAGGCTCTTCTCATTCCTGTTCCTCCGGCCCGGAAGAATGCAGACATCGGCGGCTACGGACTGGAGTTCCTGTATCCCCGGATGACCGGCACGTACCAATATGTCATTGAATGATAATTTTTTCGGTTCTTCAAGCATTTCCAACGCCGTAAGGACACTTTCAGCCGCGTAAGGCTGATGCAGGGATTGAAGGACCTGAATGCATTCTTCCTGGTCTTCCCCAAGGGACAGTGCTGCCACTACACCAGAAAGGGGTTCAGGAAGAGTGCCGAAAGCATATGCGGCAGACGTCCTCACCTCCTCTGAAGGGTCCCCCATGGCAATGAGGAGAGGGACGGCGGCACGCGGGTTGCCAAGCCGGCCAAGAGCTTCTGCAGCTCCCTGCCGGGCCTTAGAGTCCGGATGGGTCAGGGCGCCTGCAAGTGCCGGGAAGATGCTGTTCCCCATGCGGGAGAGAGCATGTGCCGCCCTCGTCCTGACAAACCTGTCAACATCGGAAAGAGCGGATATAAGCGCCCCTACGGCTTTTTCGTCTCCGATCTCTCCGAGGGCGAAAGCCGCCTTCCAACGGACATCGGGGTCCTCGTGACCCGCGAGGAGCTCCGAGAGCGGTTCAACAGCAAGGGGCCCTATCCGTGCAAGGGCCTCGGAGGCCTTCCACCTCACGCCGCCGGCCCCTTTTCCCGCAAGCACCCTGATGAGCGGTTCCACCGCGCGTTCGTCGCTTGTCCTTCCGAGGAGTTCGGCGGCCTCATACACCACGACCGGATCAGGATGGTCCAGGGCCCCGATGAGGAGTCCGGTATCCTCCCGGTACCGTGCAACCATTCCTGGCTTGAGCAGCCTTGCCTTGAGGGCTGAATTGCCCGGAAAAAGTTCACTTGACCAGGGCCTTTTTTCTCCGGCGGAGGCGCTGCCTGACAGACGGGACCAGTACCTGACGATGCTCCCGGCGATGAGCGCGACCAGGACAAGGATGAGCGCCCTCGCGACCGCGTCAGGGAAGAGGGGGTTCCCTGCGATATACGTTGCGGCCAGGTGTACTCCGGCCAGGACGATGGCAACACCTACCGCTTTTCTCCCGAATAAGAAGGCCGCTGCCAGGACGGGTATGTAAAAAAAATGCGAGTAAAAGGTTGAACCTGGGCTTATCAGAAGCGAAACCACACACAGGACTATGGCGACTATTGTCAGGGCCAGGACCAGGAACAGTCCTGCCGGCCGGGCATCCAGAGGAATAGAGTAATCACTCCTGACCAATGCATCTGACCTGTCCAAAAAAAAAACCACCTGATAGGTACAGAGAGAAAGGGGGCCCTGTCATCTATGACCTGTGATATGACATGAGGACAGCCTTTTTCTAATACGTGCGGGATACTACCTTGGACAACCAGGTATCCAGGGATCGTTCCGTTCAGATGGCAGGGCAGGTGCAGGGGGCCGGGAGTTTCACGATGATCGTGGGGACCCCTCGCTTCCGTCGTTGAAATACGGCAGCCTGAACAAACATCAGGGTATTCGGTGCCTGGGCCGGGGCAGGACTGGGAATCACACATGACGCCGGACTTTGTGGCTACCATAGGACTCTTCCTGATCTTTCTCGTCGTACTCATCATACCGTTCCGCGTAAGGAAGGTCGAGGAGAACCTCGAGGTCTTCCTCTTCATCACCGGTGTCATCGCCCTTACCCTGGCGGGTTTTATCCGCATCCCGGGAGAGCCGACCGGGTGGACATCGGAGATAATCATCGAAGCGCTGATGGCCCCTATCCGCATAACGGATGTGTTTGGCATCCCCGTGGGCATCGTACAGATCGTGCTCGTCGTCGGTCTCGCCATTTATTTCTGGCATTCGAAGGTGGAATCTGCAATAGCAAGGTCCGTGGAGGTATTTTCACTTCCCACCACGGTATTCATCCTTATCGTTGTCCTCGGACTTACATCGAGCATCATTTCTGCAATTATCGCAGCTATCATCCTCGTCGAGATGCTCTGTGTCATCCCGCTATCCCGTGGGGAAAAGGTGAACGTAACGGTCATTTCCTGTTTTTCCATCGGCCTCGGAGCGGCGCTCACCCCCCTTGGAGAGCCGCTTTCAACCATAGCCGTGTCAAAACTTTCCGGACCGCCATACTATGCAGGTTTTGATTATCTCGCATCAACGCTCGGATACCTTATCGTCCCGGGGGTCTTCGTCTTTGGGATCCTCGGTTACCTGGTCGTCAGGAAAGGAAACATTGCCACGAGGACACCTGACTGTGGAATGTATGTGGAGACCATCAGGGACATCGTCATCCGTGCAGCCAAGGTTTACCTGTTCATCATGGCCCTTATTTTCCTTGGAGATGGTTTCAAGCCGCTCATCATCGAGTACGTGACCCGGGTCCCGCCTGAACTGCTCTACTGGGTGAACATGGTATCGGCGATCCTCGACAACGCTACCCTGGCATCGGCTGAGATCGGGCCCTCACTCTCTGAACTTCAGATCAAGAGTGCGCTCACCGGGCTGCTCGTTTCAGGCGGTATGCTGATCCCGGGAAACATCCCGAACATCATCTCTGCCGGGAAGCTGAAGATCTCCTCGAAGGAATGGGCGAAAACCGCTGTACCAATAGGCCTCGTTGCAATGGTCCTCTATTTCATAGCCTTGTTTGCACCGGTCTACCTCGGGATCCTCCCGGCGTGAAGATAAGGGATCCCCCTGGAAGAGTCCGGGGGTGTTTCACCATCTCCACATGGTTCCGGGAATGCCCGTGCATAAACTGCCTTTTTCATGAAGGTTCACCTGCAAAGACAGGGATAAAGGTGGACCTGGCCTCTTGCCAGGTACTGCAGCCGTTTTGCCAGAGGGCAGAGTCAGGTCGTCGCTACCGCGATGCATTCAGCAGTAGTCCCAAGGCGTGCGGCCGCCCCGCACATCGTCGGGACATAAGCAAGGGCTTTTCCGCTGTTCACCATGATGCTGCCGTACTGGTCGAGGGCGGGCGAGACCACCATGCAGGTATCGGCATATACCCGGGCTCCGCTCCGTTCGATTGTCCGGACAAGAGGTTCGTTCCGTCCAATGACCCCCCGGGACGCAAAGATGTACACCGGGATCCGGACGGTCTTCCCTTCGAGGAGGCGGGCGACGGTCGCAAGTTCGTCATCGGAGCAGTGCGGGCAGCCAAGGGCGACCGCATCGACCGGGATCTCCTGGAGGGCCGCGTGTATGTCCCGGTCACCGACCTTCACCCGTTCGAGCCCCTCCGTTGAGAAGTGAAATATCCGTGCCTCAGGCGTGATCCCATCGACGTGGAACAGGGCGACCGCTCCCGTGGCGGCCATCGCGGCACCGAGGGCCTTGAGATGGTCCTTGGTCGGACGGATACCGGTAAAGAGGGGGATGCGGTTTCCGGCCTGCTTTCCGGCGATATATCCGAGCGCCCCGTACAGGGCAGGGTCGCTAAGGTCAAGCCCGGATTCCACTTCGACAGCGAAGGACGGCCGCCGGTTCTCGAGGCGGTGGAGGCCGTAGTCAGGAGTCTTGCCGATGATCGCCGCCGCAAGGGCACCGGGTCCACCCTCGCGGTTCGTCCTGGCCCCGATGACCGAGTTGGCATAGGCGACCGCTGATGACTCTGACCATGCAATATGGTCCCCGTACTCGGTGATGTTCAGGTAGTACGGTGTGCAGGTACAATCGAGCCTGATGCCGAGCCGTTCGTAGGCAAGTACGACCTGCTCCTGTTTCCTTGCAAAATCACGGTCGATTCCCATCTCCCGCCACCTGTCGCGGGGCATCCCGATAGGGTTCACCACGGCCGGGACGACAGCACGGGCGTCCAGGCTCTCGAGCCATTCGAGCCCGTATGGTCCGATTGTCTTGTACGAGGCGCCTGATACCTGGGCGCTCCTTATGGGGATCAGCCGCTCTGCCCCGAACACCCGCCCAAGGGCGACCAGGATCTCCATCATCTTGGCGCGGGTCTGGCCCTCTTCTCCTGAAAGGACTCTCTCCTCTTCAGCGGTCAGCTCCATCGTCACCACGTCGCCCTGGTGAACTCGGCCTCGTGGCCCATCACCATGGTCGCATCGACCCCGACCTTCACATTGGTCCTGTCATCGCAGATAGTCGGGTCGAGGGACGAGCCACGGACACCGGTTATGACCATGATGTCACGGTCGCCCCGTACCCGTGTTGCTATGGCATACTCTACGTCGCCCGGGTTCTTCGGGTCTATGTCCTCGTCCACGACCACGATGTGCTTTAAGGAGGTATGGGCCGCGAAGGCCGCCATGATGGCGTTCTTCGCATCGCCCTGGGTGCGTTTCCTTACCTGGATAACCGCATGGAGGTACCCACACCCCCCGCTTGTCAGCACGACGTCCTTCACACCCGTGACCCCGGCGACCGCCTTGTAAATGAGCGGTTCATACGGGGTGCCCATGAGGATCTTGTGTTCCTCACCACCCGGGAGTATCCCGTGGTAGATCGGGTCGGGCTTCATGTACATGCCGGTAAACTCGATGACCGGCTGCTTCCTGACGATATCGTAGGTCCCGGTGATATCGACGAACGGTCCTTCGTCCACGAGGTCGCCGCCGATGTATCCCTCAAGGACGATCTCTGCTTCAGGGACGCTGATGCCGTTCCTGCAGGTCTTTACCCGGATCTCACCACCAAGGAGTTCAGCCGCAAACGGCATTTCCTTCCCTTCGGGGACACGGCTGCAGGATGCGAACGTGACCAGCGGGTGGGTGCCGATGGTGACGGCGACCGGGAGCCGCTGACCTTCGGCAAGGGCTGCCTTTAAGAGGTTGTAGGTATGCCGCCCCTCGACCAGCCTTGCGGCGACATGGGTCTTGTCAAGGACAAGCATCCGGTGGATGGAGGCGTTCTGGACCCCGTTATATGCCGAGAAAACAATGGCCGAGGTCAGGTAGGCCCCTGCGTCCTTCGGGTAATGTTTCATGACCGGGATCCGGGACAGGTCGGCAGTGCCTGTTGGAAGTGATCCGTCAGCAACGACATGTCCGTTGTATGTGCAGGCGGCCAGCCTCCTGAGGAGGTCTTCTTCAGGTATGCCAAGTGCCAGGGCCAGCGAGCTCCTGTCCGCGGTCACGTTCATGACCCCGCGCATCCCGCCCATATTATGGAAGTACAGCAGCTTGCCGGTCGCCGCCGCCCGTTTCGGTGCCTCGAGGACAGGCGAGCACTCCTCCTCCACGTCCACGACCCGGCCACCGGCACGCATCCTTTCGATGAACTCACGCATCAAAACCACCCCATGGGGGAAAGAGGTCGTTTTCGACCCCCAGGTGGTCGAGGACCCGGGCCACCACGCCATCGACGAGGTCAGCTATGGTCCTCGGCCTGTTGTAGAACGGCGGGCTCGCGACCATGACGGTCGCTCCCGCCTCGTCTGCCGCGAGCATGTTCCTTAAGTGGACCCTGGAAAGCGGCATCTCCCTTAAAAGCAGGACACAGGGCCTTTTTTCCTTGAGGCATACATCAGCCGCTCTCGTGACCAGGTTATCTGAAAACCCGCAGGCGATCGCTGATAGCGTCTTCATGCTGCAGGGGACAACCGCCATGCCATCGTAGCGGAAGGACCCGCTGGCCACCTCTGCGGCGAGGTCTGACTGCCCGTGGTACTTCGCCGGGAAACCGTCCAGGCGGACCTGCTCATGGACGGCAATCGGACGCGCAATGTCGGATATCACGATGTGTACCTCGGCGGCGGGTGTGAGGACCTCCAGCAGGCGGCGGGCATATGCCATGCCGCTTGCTCCGGTGACACCTATAACAAAGCGCCGGGTCACTATGGCCCACTTCCCGAGGGTCCGGTGACCGGCCATGCACCCACGTCTTTCATCATCTGGCTCCGTATACAAGGTTTGTTTTCAAAGCTCATCATCTTCCTTGTCACGGGAAGACAGGTCCGGTACCGGAC
The DNA here is from genome assembly GCA_949319355.1 of uncultured Methanospirillaceae archaeon. Taxonomy (GTDB): domain Archaea; phylum Halobacteriota; class Methanomicrobia; order Methanomicrobiales; family Methanospirillaceae; genus KLAP105. Next base: position 7,000 of record CASGHA010000206.1, read on the forward strand.
TGAGAGAAGCACCATCTGAATGAGGGAGATCCCGATCGCGGACCCCGAATTTGTCTAAAAACGGGGGATGTCTTTCGTCCCGGACCGCCTTCCCGTTACTTCCTCGGGGGGATATAGAACCTGAACCGTGCCTTCTGTGCCTCCAGTTCCCTGGCTCCAGGGTCTCCGGCCTCTTTGCGGATGGCAAGGACCAGGCCGTTGCATATCGCAGAAAGACGGGTGACATCGAACTCGCGGTCCCGGTGCTGGTTGAGAAAGTCAAGGAGTTCGTTCACATGTGATAGGACCTGTGGCCCTGCACAGAGGTTGATCCGGTTTAAAGAGCGAGCAAGCCGGGCCTTTGCACGCGAAAGCTTGTAATCGTCCCCGGTCGATCGGTTAAGGTCGGTCATCGCGTCGAAGAGTTCACCGTAGAGGTCAAACCGGTACCTCGACTCGACGAGCGCTATTTCCCGTCGTTTTCCCGACCAGTAAACCGCAATGGCGACCCCTGCCATCACGGCTGCGACCACCAGGACAAGAATAACATCTTCGTTCATGCTTTTTTCCTCTGCAGGTACAGCCTGTCGGCCCGGGCAGGCTCTTTTATGTGAGATGTCACTTTGGGAATTTAAATAGGTATATGAACATTCTCCGGGACAGGGGCTCAAATCAGGGTCTGTGCCGGGTTGCAGCGGTTGTAAAAGGCTGTCGATGCGTGCGCCCAGGGCATCTGCCTGCCCTTTCACGAGGTCCCCGGGGCAACCCTCTCTTGTTTTCAGTCGAGGGGAAGCCTGTCCTGCAGGGTGACCGGGTGGACATGAAGGACCTCCCGTGCAGCGTCCCCGACCGGGCCGCGGTGAGCGGGAGGGCAGTAGACCCCGAGCCTCCACTGGCCGCGTCGGGTCTCGTTGAGTGTGCTGACAAGGGGTGATACCTCCGCGAGGGTCGTAACCGAATGCCGGTTCCTGACCATCACACCCATGGTCATGTCGTGCGGGAACGGGGGGATGTCGACCAGGACCTCGTGCTCCCCGACACCGGCAGTTTCTGCGATCTCGTGTGCGAGCCTGCGGCTTTCCCGGTACGGGATCCTGTCACGGAGGCTCCTGGCGTTTACCTCGTTCTGGCCGGCGTACAGGGCCCTCTTGTACAGCCTTCGTTCATAGAGCCGCATAGACAGTTCGCGGACGACAGCGTCGGGGGACTGGGTAAGCCGCTGCATGCAGAACCAGTCATCCCACCGGAACGCACGTTCTGACTCCCCGGGGTTCGCCTCGAGGTACCGGGAGAGGCTTAACATGAACATCTGCTCGGCGATCCGGCTGACATGGTGATAATAAACGGCAGGGCGCATCAGGGTCCGTGCGATCAGGAGGGACTCGGCCGCCTGGACACCGTTCTCGTCAAGGAGGAAACCCTGCTGCCCGGGGATCAGGGAGCGGACCAGCCGTTCCGCATCGACCGTCCCGTAGGGAGCTCCGGTGTAGTGCGCGTCGCGCAGCAGGTAGTCCATCCTGTCGACGTCGAGCTCCCCGTGGAGGATCCCGGCAAGGGGGTGTGTCCCGTTGACGAGGCCGGCGATCTCATCGACCGGGAGCGACAGGTCATCGAGAGCTTCACGGAGGGGGGACGCGGCAAGGAGTCCGCGGATGTCCATGTGACCTCTTCCGAGGAGTTCCACCATAAGTCCCTCTGAGGCATGGGAGAAGGGACCATGACCGATATCATGAAGAATAGCGGCGGCAACGACCCCGGTCTCGTCCCGCTCAGGGATCTCCGCCTCCCGGCAGACAAGGTGGGCGAGGTGCATCGTCCCGAGAGAGTGCTCAAACCGGGAGTGGTTCGCCCCCGGGTAGACAAGATAGGAAAACCCGAGCTGCCTGACGTGCCGCAGCCGCTGTATCACCGGGAGGTCAATGACCGGGACTATCCCGGGGGGCACCTCGATATAGCCGTGGACCGGGTCCTTGATGATCTTCATCGCAGTCCTGCGCCGTCCTGAATGGTAGCATATCAGTGCAGGGGATAATATATACGGTATGTTTGCGTTCCTTTCGGGCGGGACCGGCACTCCGAAGCTGCTGCGGGGCTTTCTCGCTGAGTATCCTGCCGAAGATCTGGCCGTTGTCGTCAAAACCGCCGAGGACCTCTGGTACGGAGGAAACTACCTCTCCCCCGACATCGACACGGTCATCTACCTCTGTGCGGGACTTCTCGACACAGACACCTGGTGGGGTGTCAGGGGTGACACGTTCGAAACACACGAGGCGCTTGCGAGGTTCGGGGACGATTACTTCATCACCGTCGGCGACCGCGACCGGGCCACCCACATCGCACGGGCGGACATGATGAGAGCCGGGCTGACTCTGACGGTAGCTACCCGGGGGATAGCAGAAGCGTTCGGCGTGAAAAGCAGCGTGCTCCCGATGTGTGACACCCCCGTTTCGACCATGGTGAGGACTTCCGGGGGCATAATGCATTTCCAGGAATACTGGGTAATACACAGGGGGTCGGTGCCGGTCCTTGAGGTCCTGCGGAGCGTCCAGGAACCCCCGAAAGCATCGACAGAAGTAATAGCGGCACTCCAGGGTGCTGAAGTCGTCATCCTGGGGCCGAGCAACCCGGTGACGAGCATCCTGCCTATCTTAGAATGTGAAGGGGTGGTCGATGTCCTGAAGACGAAACCCGTGATCGCCATAAGTCCCTTCATTGGAGACCGCCCGGTCTCCGGCCCGGCCGCCGACCTCATGCGGGCGCGGCAGCTTGAGCCGTCCTCGGCAGGTGTCCAAGGTCTCTACCGGGAGTTCGTGGACGTGTTCGTCCAGGACATCCGCGACACCACTGAGGTGCATGGGGCGCTGCGCTTCGATACGCTCATGGTCGATGAAAAGAAGAGCAGGGAACTCGCCCGTGAAGTGGCCGGCATTGCCGGGACCCTCACCTGAACCTCCCCCCTTTCCAGCCGGCTTCCGCCGGGAAATCAGGGCAAAAACCCCCCTGATAGCGATACCTATTATTACCTTATATGAGATAGATTCAGAAAACGGTGAGCGGATGAGTGGCATGGGGTCAATATTCCGGCGGAGACGCCCCGATGGTCCCGGTGACCGCGACGGGTCGCCCTATCACGGGGACTACTCAGAAAGCGTCCTCAAGGCACTGACATACGGCGACGTTGACGACCGCTGGCACGCGATCCGGGCGGTCGGGGAGCTTGGCGAGGCGTTCATCGACCCCCTGATACGGGCGCTCCGGGACGATTACTGGATTATCAGGAGGGAGGCGGCGAACACCCTTGTCTCGTTCGGGGCGCCTGCCGTGATGCCCCTCATAACGGCCCTTGACGACTCCCGCGAGGACACGCGGCAGGAGGTCATGCGGGCCCTCTCCTCCATCGGGGCTCCTGCCGTCGAACCCCTCTTGCGGGAGGCCGGGAACTCAAGCCCGCTCATCAGGCAGGGGGTCGTCAAGGCGCTCGGCAACCTGCGCGAGGTGCAGGCGACGGACCTCATCATCCGCGCCCTGCGTGACGACGACCGTCATGTCAGGGAAGAGGCGGCCCGCGCCCTCGGCAACATCGGCGACCCTGTCGCGATCGACCCCCTGATCGACCTTTTGTCAGACCCGTACGGCCAGGTGAGGAACGAGGCCGTGAAGACTATCGTCTCTCTCGGCACTCCTGCCATCGACCCGCTCATCCAGGCGCTTGTTTCCGACCAGCCGGAGGTCCCGGAGCGGGCCTCCTTCGCCCTCGTCCAGATAGGGCAGGCCTCAGTCGGCCCGCTTATCGAGGGGCTCGAGGCGACGAACCCTGCCATTCGGAAAGGTTCGGCCTCCATACTCGGTCATATCCGGGACCAGGCGGCGATCCCGGCGCTTATCAGGGCGCTCAATGACCCGGACCGCCAGGTCAGGAGGGAGGCGGTCAAAGCACTCGCCGATATGAAAGGCCCAGCGACCAGTCCGCTCATGGAGGCGTTCAAGTCCGGGGAGCCGCTCGCCCGGTACGGTTCGATGGAGGCTCTCTGGATGATCGGGGCACCGTCCGTCCCGCTGCTTGTCGAGTCGCTCCGCGACGAGAGCCCGGACATCAGGAAGCGGTCGGCCCTGCTCCTTGGCGAGGCCGGCGATGCGTCCGCGATCGATGCCCTCAACATGGCCATGCGCGACAAGAACACGGCGGTCAGGAAGGCAGCGTTCTGGGCGCTCGAGATGATCGAGCGGAGGGTGGGGGATTCGCCGGCCCAGGAAGCACCGGCCGACGACGTTAAGGTGCTTTAGGCCCCCCCTATCCCTTTTTCTGCTCTATTTGGAAGTATGAAGGGAAATTCGCGAAAATTCCCTCGCAAAATATTTTCCCGGTCCCAAGAAAGACCATATCCATTTTACGTTTGTTCAAACCGTTCCTGCACTTATCCAATGGTCCTGCAGGTCCCGTTTTTAATAGGAGGATACCTGAATTCAGGTCCAATGGTTGATTATTTACAAAAAGGAGGGTATGATTTACAAATTTGCAATGGGTGACATTGATGTCAGGGGTTGAGGAGTAACAATCGACACTGATGATTTATTTTAACGAAATACCACAATATCTCGCAAATTCTCTTAAATGCTCAGCGAAAACATCATTTTCATCCTATCCCTGCCGGTCCTGGCACCGGGAGGGGTGACGCGGACCATTTCCGGAAGGATACCGTGAAACCAGCGCACTGGGCAGCAGAAAACCCTGCCGGGGTCGCCTGATTTCATTCCTTTCCCCGGGAAACCAAAGGTCGGCGTCGCCCATTTCCCGGACCTCCGGGGCCTTGTGGATAGATGTTATCGAGGATCTACCATGACCCGGAGAGGAATAACAGGATTCATCCCTGTATGCATTGCGCTTTTCATTGCAGTACTGTGCTTTGCAGCATTTGTCAGCCCTGTCGCGGCGGATGACGGGGCGGGAACAACGGAGCCGACTGAGGTACCTACCGAGGCTCCGACCATTGTCGAGCAGACTACGGCGCCTACCCAGTCCCCCACGCAGGTCCCAGGCGGGGAACAGAACCAGGCGCCTCCTGAACAGACCGAGACAGGGACTATTGAAATCCCGACCCTGGCCCCTACCGTGGAAGTGCCGACTCTAGCCCCACTGAATACAGTGCTATCAGGAGATCCTACCCAAGATCCAACGGCAGAACCCACCGAGGCCCCGACACAAGAGCCAAACCAGGCGCTGATGTCAGCACCCCCGACATCGGAAGTGACGCCGGCTCCGACGGAGACGCAGGCTTCGGGCAGTGGAGGGTTTGATGCCCAGGCGTTTGCGGCAGCTATTGCCTCAAATCCTGACCCCCCTCTAAATCAGACAATCGATAGCGGCAACTATGTC
>CASGHA010000207.1 GCA_949319355.1 uncultured Methanospirillaceae archaeon
CATTGAGCCCTGCGTTTTATTGGGGCCAGGCTTAAATGACCCTCCTGTTCATGTTCAAAAATTGGTGGATATGATTATCCGGGTTTTCCTCCCGGATATCACCCGGTTACGTTTTTTAATTCCCCTGACGGATGCGCAACCATCGCGAAGAGCAGGTCGTGCCGGAGACCTGGCAGGAGGACACAACGATTTAATATGGGTGTCGTATACGGTATCCTCATGGGACATGCCATCCGGCTCCTCTTCATTGGTGCCCTTTTAATAGCGCTGATTGTAGTCCCTGCCTGTGCGGCTTCCGCCGAGGCTACGGCAGAATGGAAAATCGCCAAAAATTTATTTGCGGGTGGGAAATGCCAGTCTGCTCTTGTTGCGAGCGAAAAAGCGATCGCACTGGACCCTGAGTTTGCGTATCCATGGAATGTAAAAGGCTGTGCATTGCACTGTCTTGGAAGAAATGAGGAGGCCATGGCAGCGTTTAAAAAGGCAATCGAGCTGGATCCCATGTTTACGATGGCCCAGAAAAACCTTGACCATACCCTCCAGGACCTGAAGAATGGTGCCCCTTTATCGACACAGCCTCTTGTCATCCCGGTCGAGAGAAATGAGTCGATACCCTATGATGGAGAACTGATGTATACTGGGATCGGTGAACCCACGGGATGCAGTGCTTTTTTAAAAGAGGGTCACGGGGTGCTGTTCCACAACAACGGGAGCATTACTGTCACCGGGGTCCGGGTGGCCGGATGCCGGTATGGGAAGACGAATGCAAACATACGGGTGGAATTATGGGATACCAACCTCACGGCCCTCTATACCGATACCCTGCCCTATACCGCTACACCATTCCGGACAATAAAAGATGAAAAAGAGTGTATGAATGGGTCCTCATGGGTGGATATCCCGCTCCCGGGTCACCAGGTGACCGGTGATTTTTACGTTGTAATCTTCACAAATTCCTACCCGATGTCCGTCCGGGAACATGGAATCCTTATCGTATACAATACACCATCAGAAACTGGCAGTTCGGTCGCCATGAGCACCGGCCCGAATCAGCTCGCTACTCCCCAGATTGGGGAGGTAGGTTACACGACGGAAGAGGTTGACTGGTTAATCCATGTCCTCTATACCCACCCTCCCGCGGAGCAACCCTTAAAGTCCATACCTGAGGGTCAGGGGACGGGAAGTGGAGAAACCGGAGCAGCATTGCAAACAATACCGGAAAATGCCTCTGCCAGCGGTTTTAACAATGGAATGCCATCCCCGGCTCCAACCAGATCGGGGTTGGGAAATGTCCTGGTAATAGCTGGAGTAGCACTGGTAACTCTCTATCTGGGAAGGAAAAAGCAGGAGTAACCTGTCCTCGGGGTGCCAGGGAATCCTCGGGCGGGTATTGGATCTCCCTGGTGAACGGGTGGATTGTACCGGGAAGGTGAACACAAAAGTACGGGGTGATCCTGATCGTCCCGGCCCTCCCCGGGTCCCTGGTTTTCACGCCGGCTGCACCCTGCCCGTTTCAGCAGCGGGTCCTCTGGGAAGATCTGGGACCCGGGACTGCCCTGTTCCTGTTCAAAAAGCGGTGGCTATGCTTACCGGGGTTTCACTATGGTATATCCGCTGATGACATTCAGACAATCCCCTGAATGATACGCAACCTTCGCGAAGAGCAGGGTTGAAAGGTTCAACCGGCATGGTTGCCGTCTCCTTCGCAAGGATTAAACATTCTCAGGAAAAGTCCCTCATACGAAGGGTTAATGACCCTCTCCGGGAAGTATTCTCTAACAATTCTTGTGTGCCCGTTATGATTTCGGTATTGTACGTCGATGATGAACCCGGGCTTCTCCTTGTTGGAAAGTTATTCCTGGAAAGGGAAGGGGAGTTCACGGTTGAAACCGCCACATCTGCGAACAATGCCCTTGAAATCATAAAAAAGGGAAAGTACGATGCGATTATCTCCGATTACCAGATGCCGGAAACGGATGGGATCTCGTTCCTCAGGGCAGTAAGGAAATCAGGAAACACGATACCGTTCATCATATTCACCGGCCGGGGCCGCGAGGAAATTGTCATCCAGGCGTTAAACGAGGGAGCGGACTTCTACCTCCAGAAAGGCGGGGACCCGACCGCACAGTTCACTGAACTCGCCCACAAGATCCGGCTGGCCGTCCGTGAACGAAAGGCCGTATCGGACCTGGAAAAGAGCGAAGAGCGGTACCGGGCGGTCGTCGAGGACCAGACCGAACTCATATGCCGGTTCACCCCGGACGGCCGGCTGACGTTTGTCAACGACGCATACTGCCGGTATTTCGGCCTTGACCGCGAACAGTGCCTTAACAAACCCCATACGGTCCGTATGCCCCCGGAGGATGCCCTGCGGGTGAAGTCACACCTTTCCTCGCTTTCCCCGGAGAACCCGGTAGCCCTCATTGAACACCAGGTCCTTATGCCGGACGGGACGGTCCGCTGGCACCGCTGGAACGACCGGGCAATCTTTTCAGACGACGGCCGCGTCATTGAATACCAGTCGGTCGGTCGGGACACCACGGAACTCAAACATGCCGGGGAGGCACTCCGGACGGCTGAAGAGACATACCGGGGAATGTTCCTCGATGCCAATATCGGGCTGTTCCGGACCGATATGCGCACAGGCATGCTCCTCGACGCAAACGATGCTGTGGCCCGGTTCATCGGGTTTAATGGAAGGGACGAACTCCTGGCGAGCCCTTTCAACATCGGGGAACGGTATGTTGATCCCGCAGACCGGAAGATGCTGATCGCGGTCCTGGAACAGAAGGGGGAGATACACAATTTCGAGGCCCCCTTCCGGAGAAATGACGGAGAAGTCCGGCTCATGCGGTACTCCGCACGGCTCCGGCGTGAGAGAGGCTGGATTGAAGGTGTATCGGAAGATATCACCGACCGCAGGAAGGCGGAACAGGTACTGCAGGAGAGCGAGGAGAAGTATCGCACTGCGATCGAGAAGACTCATGAGGCCGTCATTATCGCCCAGGATGGCGTCTTCGTCTTTGCCAATGAAAGCATGGGCCGGCTGGCCGGGGTGTCCCCGGAAAACCTGGTCGGAAAACCATTCATTGATTTCATCTGGCCTGATGACAGGGAAATGGTCAGGGCCAGGTATCAAAAACGCATTGCCGGGGAAGATATCCCGGATGCCTACGATTTCCGGGTCATCGGGGCGGGTGGCAAGATGCGGTGGGTGAGCATCTCGGCAGCGAGGATCCCCTGGCAGGGAAGACCCGCAACCCTCAACATGCTCGCCGATATTACCGGGCGAAAACAGGCGGAAGCAGAACTGCAGGAGCAAAAGGAGAAGTTTTCCGCCGCCTTCACCATCAACCCTGACCCGATAGCAATCACGGAGATACGGAGCGGTACTATCATCGAAGCCAACCCCGCGTTCTCGCAGTTATTTGAATATTCACCAGACCAGATAATCGGTAAAACGACGATAGATCTGAACCTGTGGATCGATGAGAAGGAACGGGAGTCCATCCTTTCGTTATTACAATCCGGCAGGGATGTCATCGACCGGGAGGTCAGGTTCCGGCGCAGGAGCGGGAAGATAGATAACTGTCTGTTCTCCGCCCGGGTAATCACGATCGGGGGAAAGGAATATCTCTTCACCCGTACCCGGGACATCACCGATCGTAAACGGATCGAGGAAGCGTTCAAAGAGAGCGAGGAGCGGTACCGGACGATCGTGGAGCAGGCGACCGATGTCTTTTACCGCCAGGACATCAGGACGGGACAGTTCGAATATATCAGCCCCAAGGTTAAAACGCTCCTCGGGTATACCCCGGGCGAAGTGCTCGCGATGGGGATTGACGAGCAGAAGGCGATGATCCACCCGGACGACCTGCCTGGCCTGCTGCCGTTTCCCGCCGACCTTGTCGCAGCGGATTCTGAAGGAGAGATTATTATCCAGCGCGAGTTCCGCATCCGGCATAAGGAGGGCGGATACCGCTGGGTCCATGGGAGTTACTCGCTGGGAAGGGGTGATACGGGTGTCCCCTTGAGGGTCATCGGGAGCCTTCACGACATCACGGAATGGAAAAAGGTGGAAGAGGCGCTCCGTGAGAGCGAGGAGAAGTACCGGGCGATTGTGGAGCAATCTCTGGACGGACTCATCGTCCACCAGGCTGGGAAGGTCGTCTTCGCCAACAAAACGGCACTTAACCTGATCGCCGGCGGCGACCCGGAACTGGTCCTCGGAAGACCCGCAATCGCATTCGTACACCCCGATTACCATGATATCGTGACCCGGCGCATGGATGTCGGTCGCGGGAAAATCCAGCCAGTCATCCGGGAAAAGCTGGTCTGCACCGACGGCAGCCTTATCGATGCTGATGTCGTGGCCATCCCGTTTACGTGGGACAACAAACCCGCGGTCTATGTCATATTCCGTGACGTAACCCGGCAGGTCCAGGCAGAGGAAGCGGTCCGGCAGCAGTCCAGGACGCTTGCTATCCTCAACGAGGTCATCACCACCGCCAACCGTGCTAAAGACCTCCCTTCGCTCCTCCAGGAGATCCTGAAGAGGACTCTCTCCCTGATGGACTATGATGCCGGGGGGGTCTATATCACGGACCACGCCGCCGGAACGGCGACTGTTGTGGTCTCACAGAACCTTCCCTCGGAATTCCTTTCCAAGATTGGGAGTGTTTCCATCACGGAGGCACCGTATGACACGCTTCTGGTAAAGGGAACTCCGATCATCACCGAACATTACGACCAGGTCTCCCCGGAACATGCCAGGGAGACCGGTTTCTGTTCGCTCGCAAGCATCCCCCTTGTCTCCGGCGACCGTATCATCGGGGGCCTGAACGTCGTCAGTAAAAGGCGGGCCGTCGTAACAGACCATGAGCAGAAGACGCTTATCTCTATCGGGCGGGAACTCGGAACGACGATCGACCGGATCACAACCGAAGAGAAAGCGAAGAAATCAGCGGGAAACCTCGAACTCCTCTTCAACTCCATTGACGAGATGGTTTTCATCCTCACCATGGACGGTACCATCCTCCAGGTGAACGACACCGTGATGAAGAAGCTCCAGTATACCCCGGAGGAGATCATCGGGAACAATGTCCTCTTCATGCATGTCCCGGAGCGGCGGGAAGAGGCGTTCCGGATCGTGCAGGACATGGTTGCCGGGACCGTCGATTCCTGCCCCGTTCCAGTGCTTGCAAAGGATGGGACGAGGATCGAGGTCGAGACCAAGGTGACCCGGGGGTGGTGGGACGACCGCGAAGTGCTCATCGGAGTCACCCGGGACATCACCCGGCGTCGGCAGGCCGAAGAAGCCCTCCGCGACAGCGAAGAGAAGTTCCGGGCGCTCGTAGAGACCACCAGCGACTTTATCTGGGAGGTGAACGCGGACGCCGTCTATACCTATATCAGCCCGCAGGTCTGCAGGATCCTTGGATTCGAACCTGAAGAGGTCCTCGGTAAGACCCCGTTTGACCTGATGCCACCTGACGAGGCAGAGCTGGTCGCTGCCGAGTTTCACCGCTGCATCGCAGCACGTCTCCCGATTACAACGCTTGAAAATAAAGCCCTGCGGAAAGACGGGTCAGTCGTAATCTTCGAAACGAGCGGCGTCCCCTGGACAGCCCCGGACGGCACGTTCCTGGGTTACCGCGGTATCGACCGTGACATCACCCGGAGAAAACAGGTTGAGGAAGCGCTCAGACAGAAATCACATGACCTTGGTGAACGGGTCAAGGAACTGAGATGTCTCTACGATATCGCCCGGGTCATTGAGACGGAAATGCCGGTTGATACGTGTTTTGAGAAGTTTTGCGAGATCATCCCTTCCGGGTTCCAGTACCCGGACGATACTTCCGTCAGGATCCGGGTCGGTGAAAGGACCTTCTGTTCATCAGGCTTCCGGGAAAGCGGGAAAAAAATTACCTGTGCAATAGCGGCAGGTAAGGACCATTTCGGTGAAATTGAGGTCTTTTCCTCGGATAATGCTGATACACCAACCCCGGGACCGTTCCTGCCGGAAGAGTCAGACCTTATCCATGCCATTACTGAACGCATCGGCAGGATGCTGGAACGGGTGCGGGTAGAAACCGCTCTCAAAAAGAAGACTGAAGAGCTGGACCAGTACTTCACGACGAGCATCGACCTCTTCTGTATCGCGGATACCGGGGGATATTTCCTGCGGCTGAACCCCGAATGGGAAAAAACCCTTGGCTATACGCTAGCCGAGCTGGAAGGAAAGCAGCTCCTCGATTTCGTGCACCCTGATGACCTCCAGGCAACCCGTGCAGCGATGGCAGACCTCAGCTCACAGAAAGAGGTACTTGACTTCACCAACCGGTTCCGGCACAAGGATGGTACGTACCGGTGGATCGAATGGCGGTCCCACCCGAGTGGTGAACTGATCTTTGCAGCGGCCCGCGACATTACCCGGCATTCCATCGAGGAACAATATGCCCTCTTCTTCAGCCGGCTCAAGCAGGACCTTCTCATTTCTGCGCCACTGGCGGATAAACTCAGAAAGATCACGGATGCCTGTGTCAGCCTCTTCGGGGCGGACTTTGCCCGGGTCTGGATTACCGGTCCCGGGGACCTGTGTGGGAACGGCTGTATCCATGCTGCGATCACCAGTGGTGAAAATGCCTGCAATAACCGGTCGGCCTGCCTCCACCTCACGGTCAGTTCTGGGCGGTACACCCACACCGACGGGACCCACCGCAGGGTACCTTTTGGAGCGTACAAGATAGGCCGGATAGGAAGCGGGGAGGATGCCGGGTTCATCATAAACGATGTCCTCCATGACCCCCGGATCCACGACCCGGCATGGGCTGCCTCGCTCGGCCTTGCCTCGTTTGCAGGGTCCAGGCTGACCTCGCCCGAGGGAAAGCCCATCGGTGTCCTGGCATTCTTCAGCCGGAATCCAATATCGCCCGAAATGATAAAGTATTTCGATGACCTTGCGACGACCGCGTCCCTGGTGGTCCAGGCAAGTATCGCCGAAGAGGCGCTCCGCGAGAGCGAAGAGCAGTACCGGTCCATTATCGAGAACTCACAGGACATGCTTTACAGGACCGACCGTGAAGGGAAGTTCACCATGGTTAGCCCGGCCGGGGCCCGGCTGGTAGGTCGCAAATCCCCTGAAGAACTTATCGGGCGTGCCGTATCTGAACATTACCTGGACCCTGAGGACCGCAGGGATTTCCTGGAAGCCCTGAAAAAGACCGGGTCGGTGACCAGGTATCCGATAACTCTGAAATCCGCGGACGGTTCGATCCATTTCGCCCTGGCAAGCAGCCACTACTACTATGATGCACATGGGAACGTGCTCGGTGTGGAGGGCCTCGTACACGATATTACCGACCTGCACCTGGCAGAGGAGGGGCTCAGGATGGCCAACAAAAAGCTGGTCCTTGTATCATCGATTACCCGCCATGACATCAGGAACCAGCTGACGGCTCTCACGGGTTTTCTCCAGCTGGCCTCTGACCCCTCGGCTGACCAGGCACAATGCAGCGGGTATCTTGCCAGGGCACAACAGATTGCCACGGTCATCGACCGCCAGATCATGTTTACGAAGGACTACGAGAATATGGGGATCAAGGCGCCCGCCTGGCAGAGCATACCGGCCTGTATCAACGAGGCCGCCACCTCCCTTCCGGTACAGGATATCCGGATCAATGATGAGACCGGCGGCCTTGAGATCTTTGCCGACCCGCTCCTCTCAAAGGTCTTCTACAACTTAATTGACAATTCCCTCAGGTACGGCGATACGCAGATGACATCAATCACGGTCTCATCGCGGGAGACCGGAGATGGGCTTGTCCTCACCTACCAGGACGACGGGGCAGGTATCAGCGAAGCCGAACGGCCGGACCTTTTCAAACGCGGGTTCGGGAAAAACACCGGACTCGGGTTGTTCCTGGTCCGCGACATCCTCGGTATTACCGGGATCACGGTCACGGAGACCGGTGAGGCCGGGAAAGGGGCCAGGTTCGAGATCCTGGTGCCCAGGGGAGAGTACCGGCAAGGTGGGCCTGCTGCCTGATGTCAGGGATCCCGCTGGTCCTGATTGGCGTCCTTTTAGTGAGAAGGAAAAAAATAGGAATGCCACATGGGAGATAAAATCTTTTTAACTCTCCTACATTGTCATTGAAAATGAAAAATCGCCCCTTTCCAATAACCGCTTTCTCCGCCTCACCACAAAAACAATACTCCGCACCCCGCAATGCCACGTAACCGCGGGGTGTCCCCTTCAAAGGAATCCACTATAAAACCTGCCTCTTCATCCTCATCCTGATGACTAAAACCGTCGCATCCTCCAGCGCCGTCACCCCGGGCTCGATCGTGTTCTGGGGAATAATACCTTTAACCAGTGCAATGCGCCGGCCGGTGACGACTACACCGCGATCAGTGCCGGAGAAGGGTACTCCGTCGCCAGGCATGAGGACCAGTCGCTCGTCGTCTTCGGGGCCAACCCGTACGGCGTTCAGAACATCCCTGGGACGAACGCCTTTTCTGCTTTCGATGCCGGCTCCGGGCATATTGTCGCGGTAAGGACCAACGGGCAACTGGCGGCCTGGGGACAGAATGACTACGTGCAGTGCAATGTCCCGAACGGGAACAATTACTTCGCCGTCGCTGCCGGCTACGACTACAGTGTTGCCATTAAAAGGACGACGTCCACCGGGCTTCAGGCAAACTTCTCTGCCGTCCCCGTGGATGGAAACGCCTCGTTGGTTTGAAGTTTGAACATAGTCTTTTGAAGGAAATAATGTACCTTTGATCTTTCGGTCGTTTTTCTAATTTGAGCATTTCAATGAAGTCCAAAAAATGATAAACTGTGGACTGAGTAATTATAATCTATGGTTTTCTCTGGGCTATTCGGTTCTCCTGATGTTGAAAAATTAATTGAAAATAACGACGTAAATGGTTTGATCAAAGTTGTACGGAGTAAAAAGGTAGATTACTATTCACGTCCGAGGGCGATTAAAGCACTTGGTAGTTCCGGGGATCCCAAAGCTATAGAACTTTTAATTGCCGTCTTAAAAGAAAATAGTCATTTCACGAATAATGAAATCAATGTTGCAGTTGAGGCATTGAGTAAAATTGGTGCCCCTGTTGTCGAACCCTTGATTTTTGCGTTAAAGAATATGAATTTTGAGACTGATAGCTTCCTACCAATTGATAAAACATTGGATAAAATTGGTGCTCCTGCTGTAGAACCCTTGATTGCAGCTCTCAATGATTCTAACTCACAAGTACGACAAATAGCTATCTATGCCTTAGGTAGAACGGGTGATCCAAGATCAGTAGAGCCTTTAATTATCGCACTCAAAGATTCAGAATTTCTTATTCGAAAAAATGCTGCTGAGGCCTTGGGTAAGATAGGAGATCCCAGATCTGTTGATCCCTTGATAATCTCCCTCAAGGATTCTAACACTGATGTTCGAAAAAATGCTGCTGAAGCCTTGGGTAAGATAGGAGATCCCAGATCTGTTGATCCCTTGATAATCTCCCTCAAGGATTCTAACACTGATGTTCGAAGAAATGCTGCTGAAGCATTAGACCGATTAAAGTGGTCTCCAAAAAATGATGATGAATCGATCCACTATTGGATAAGCAATCAATCTATGGGAAAATGTATTGAATTGGGAGACCCGGCTATAGGACCATTAAAGGCAGTGGCACTCAATGATCCAGAGCCATTTATCCGCAAAATGGCTGTGGAAGCACTGGAAAGAATTAGTACCCCTAGGTCTCGTGCCGCACTAAATGATTATCATAATCGGGAGAGAAATGTTGTCACAAAGCCGTTGGTGGGGAGAGTAAATTTAAATTCTGTAAGATGTTCCAATTGCAAAAAGGAATTAAAATCAATAGTACACACTTCTCATATTCTAGGACCAATTTCATCAGTACAGGGAATGG
>CASGHA010000208.1 GCA_949319355.1 uncultured Methanospirillaceae archaeon
CTTCAGGGGTAACCATGCGGTACTTTCCCATGAGCCCCCGTGCCCGGGCAAGGTCCTCCACTACGATCGTGCTCCCGAAGACGACACCGAAGGCTTTTGCAAACAGAGGTTCATGGGAGACAAGGTCTGCGGCATACCCTATGATCCCCTTTTCGCGGAGAGGTGTGCGGGGGACGGGGCGAAGCTTGTTCATGGGGAGAAAAGTGACCCTGCCGATACGTTCACTCTTGAGGAACTCGATCGCCCGGGCGGCTACCTCGTCGTCCTCACAGATGACATACCCCAGTTTTCCGCCTGCTGCTACGTTCAGTGCCGTTTCGTACCTGCTTTCAACCCTACCGAGTTCTGCAACAGTACCGTACACGCCCTCCATGGAAAGGACAGCTTCGACCGCCTTGCCATATGCCTCACCACGGGCCTGCCTGTGTGCCTCAAGTGCGAGAATTTCACGTTCCGCGTCCTTTATCTCCTTGCGTATCTGTTCAAGAGATGCCTTTCGCGCATATCGTTCCGTGTCGAGCTCGGTAAAAGCCTTTTTAAGATCCTTTTCCTCGGACTCAAAGGACTCAACGGTCCTTTTTAGGCCCTCAAGCTCTTTTTGAACGGAATTCTGGTCGTTTTCAAGAGCCTGAATCCTATTATTAAGCCGCTCCGTTTCTGTTGTTTTCAGGCGGCTCTTCTCGATAAGGAGGTCCTGTTGGTGGACAAGGAGCGACCGATCTGACCTCCGTTCTTCAAGCGTTGCGTATTCACGCATGAGGGTTTCCCGTGCGCCTTCCACATCCCTGCTCTGCCGTGAGATCTCCTGTTCAATTCTGCCGTATTCCGCCTTGAGTGCGGCTACCTCCATCGACAGGTTTGTCCTGTCAATGGTCAGGGCACGTATCTGATCGGTTGTTTCTTTCACCCGGGCTTCTGCCCGCTTGGTGTCGAGGTACACCCGGTTCACAGCTTCACCAAGTTTATCCTTTTCCTGTTTTTGGCGCTCGATATCCTGCCTGGAAAATTTTATCGCATTTTTTGCTTCCTCGAGTGCGACGATCAGGGAAAGATAGTCTGAACCGCTTTTCCTGTTGATCTCATCATCAAGCTCTGCCAGGTCCTCCCGTGCCATCCCTATTTCATGCTCGAGATGGCTTTTTTCCATCGAGATACGCTCTATCTCCTTTTCGTGAGCTCCCCGTGCTTCAGAGAGGGATGCAGACTCGCGTTCCTTCGTCACGAGGAGCGCGGCCGCCATGCATCCTTCGAGCTTTTCTGCAAGTTCCGTTAATTCACGGTATTTCAGGGCGTCCTCACGTTCCTTTTCCAACGCGGAGAGCCGTTCGGTGAGTTCATGCAATAACAGTTCTTCACGTTCAATTCGTTCCCTGACTATCTCGAGCTCGGCGAGCGCCTGGTCTCTTTTCTGGTCGAACTCGGCAACCCCGGCGATCTCATCGATTATCTTCCGTCTTTCGAAATCGCTCATCTCGATGATCCGGGTAATGTCTCCCTGCATGACCACGTTGTAACCATGGGGCTTGATACCATAACGGGCAAGAAGATCCACGATATCCCCCTGCTTACAGAGCCGGTCGTTGAGGTAGTTGTAATTGTAATACCCGTTCTGTGTCCTTTTGATGCGTCTCCGGATTACCGTTCCATCAGAGAGGGTGATGGCTACCTCTGCGGTATTCTTCCCTGATCCCAGGTTGATAAGATCGGTAAGCTTTTCAGCCCTGAGAGTACGGGACGTCGTGAGGGAAAGACCAAAGAGGAGGCTGTCAATAATATTGCTTTTTCCGGAGCCGTTTGGTCCGGAGATTACGGTACAACCTTCAAAAAAAGGTATTTTTGTCTTTTTTGCGAACGATTTGAAATTATCGATCTCAAGCTCGGTGATGTGCAAGCGGACGGTCCCCGGGTTCGCCTACGAATTCGACTGCTTGTCCTCGTCTTCAGCGATGATAAGGCCACTGCCCCGCTTGTTTCCGGATTCACGAGACTCGGCCTTGTCTCTCCGGTTTTTCCCATATGAAGCGGATGCGATGATATACTCGTCAGGGCGCCCCTTTTCCTCCTTCAACGTACCATCCGGCTGCATGATCATCCTGATCTTATCCACGACTTCAGGTTCTGCCATGCGTGAGGAGGTCCGCGGATCCTGTTTCCTTGGGCTTACAAGGGTTGAAGCTCCGCTCTGCGGTGCTGATGCCGGGGGCCGTGAGGCTTTCAGGTCTGTTCTCGTCCGTTCCTCGTTGACCTTCGAGAGTTTCATTGCAATCGATTTAAGGTCAAGGACCTCTTCCATGAGCCCCTTGACAAGGGCTTCAAGGTCACGGACCTTTTTTTCGAGGGTGTCTACCCGGTCCTGGTTCCCTGCAGGTTCCGACCCCCCCTCCCGGATAATCTCCACCTTTTTTCCTCCATTTTATTTTTACGCCGGGAGGACTCCCATCCTGACCATTAGAAGTCCGATACCCGGGTTCCAATCATAGAATACCCTTTATGAGAGTATAATGATATTGGTCATTTTGCGGCATTTTCTGGCGGATTGGCTTTACTTTCTTTGATAGTGACGAGGTGATCAGTTTCAAGGACCCGCTTGCAGTACCTGCTCCGCGCATGAGTATGCAATTGAAGTACATATGATGCTTTTCTAAGACTCTTGCAACCCCCTTCCGCGATACTATCTTTACCCAGTCAAAACGACCTTCTTCTATATGTCGTACCTGTCCCATACCGACCCGCAGATCGCTGACATCATCGAGAAAGAACGGCAGAGACAAGTGGGGGGGCTCGAACTCATAGCCTCCGAAAACCTGGTAAGCAGGGCCGTACTTGAGGCGATGGGTTCCATCATGACCAACAAGTACGCCGAGGGGTATCCCGGTAAACGGTACTACGGGGGTTGTGAATTCCACGACATGGCGGAAAACCTGGCAAGGGACAGGGCTAAACAGCTCTTCGGCGCTGAACACGCTAATGTTCAGCCGCATTCAGGTACACAGGCGAATATGGCGGTGTATTTTTCCGTTATGAAATGTGGTGATCCCCTGATGAGCATGAGCCTGTCACAGGGGGGTCACCTCTCGCATGGCTCTCCTGTTTCGTTCAGTGGTACCTTCTACACCGTCTCGCAATACGGAGTCGACCTGAAGACCGAGACCCTGGACTACGGTGTCGTCGCTGAAATGGCACGAAAGGTACGCCCAAAGGTAATTGTGTGCGGGGCGAGCGCTTACCCACGGATTATCGATTTCAAGGCGTTCCAGGAGATAGCCGACGACGTCGGAGCCGTCTGCATGGCAGATATCGCCCATATCGCAGGTCTCTGCGCAACCGGCTTCCACCCGTCACCGGTTGGTACGGTTGATTTCACCACCTCGACCACCCATAAAACACTTCGCGGACCCAGAGGAGGGTTTATTCTCTGTAACAATGACAGGGCAGCCGCAACTGACAAGGCTATTTTTCCAGGCATGCAGGGCGGGCCGCTCATGCATACAATAGCGGCTAAGGCAGTGTGTTTCAAGGAGGCCCTGAGTCCGTCATTTGCCGACTACCAGCGGCAGATCGTTAAAAACGCGAAGGCCATGGCAGAAGTCCTTTCAAGCGAGGGTTTAAGGGTTGTCTCCGGCGGGACTGACAACCACCTGATACTCCTTGACCTGTCAGCCCAGCACATAACCGGGCTCGAGGCTGAGGTGGCACTGGGAAAGGCTGGGATAACCGTAAACAAGAACACCATTCCCAATGAAACCCGAAGTCCCTTTGTTACCAGCGGTCTTCGCGTCGGTACCCCTGCCGTAACGTCCCGCGGGATGAAAGAAGAAAACATGCGCCAGATCGGCCATTGGATCGCCTCCATTGTCAAGGATATTAAGAATGAGGCGGTTATAGGGAAAATACGGACTGACGTTGAAGCGATGGCAACCCGTTACCCCCTTTATCCAGAATGACTATGATCCTTGATGGGCGTGCGGTTTCGGAACGGCGTTTAGCCCTACTGAAGGAGAAAATGGCAGCACAGGGTGTTTCACCCGGCCTGGCCACCGTTATTGTCGGGGATGACCCTGCATCAAGGACCTATGTCAGGATGAAACACCAGGCCTGCGAAAAAGTGGGGATCAGATCGGCAGGAATTGAGATACCTGCCGATAGGACGACAGAGGAAATAATTGATGAAATCCGGCGGTTAAACAGCGATCCCCGGATAGACGGCATCCTCGTGCAACTGCCTCTTCCAAGGTCAATCAACACCCCATCCGTAATCGAATCTGTCCTCCCGTCAAAGGACGTGGATGGCTTTCATCCATGCAACCTCGGAAGACTTTTTTCAGGAATGGCTGCGCTGACACCCTGCACTCCCCTGGGTATCATCAACCTGCTGGGTGAGTATGCCATTCCCCTGGAGGGTCAGAACGTCGTTATCATAGGGAGAAGCGTGGATGTGGGCCGTCCCCTGGCAGCGCTTTTCATGAATAGGGATGCAACAGTCACGGTCTGTCACAGCAGGACAAAGGCCCTTGCGGTCACAACGAAGAGCGCAGATATCCTTGTAAGCGCTGTTGGCCGGGCGGGATTTGTTACAAAGGAAATGGTCCGCGATGGAGCCGTTGTCATTGATGTCGGGATCAATTATGTCAACGGGAACCTGTGCGGAGACGTTGATTTTCCAGGAGTCAGGGACAAGGCATCATTCATCACGCCTGTACCAGGAGGCGTTGGCCCGATGACAATAGCAACCCTCATGGAAAATACGCTCAGGGCTGCGGTCAAAGAGCAATGAGCACCTGCCGCATCAACACCCTTACTATTGGTGGAAAGAAGAAGGGGCCGGCCATT
>CASGHA010000209.1 GCA_949319355.1 uncultured Methanospirillaceae archaeon
CGTGATCGCCTCGGCCGGCCCGATGAAAATCGGCAGGTTCCCGTCAGGAGTTGATGAGGGGGTCAGCCAGCTTGCCGGACTGATGAACCGGGCCGGTATCCGTACGGTCACGGTACCACGGATACGGGATGATGTCTGGGCGAAAAACCTGATCAATGCCACGGTAAGCTCGTTGTGTACGGTCGTCGGCGTCCAGTGCGGCGGCCTCGACACGGTCCACAGCCTTGCCGTCATGCGGGGTATCGCCGCCGAGACATTTGCAGTAACGCGGGAGATCGGCGTCATTCTTCCCTGGAGTGACGAAACGGCGTTCTGCGAGTATATCCGGGACGAAATCCTCAGGCTCATGGCAGACCACCCGGTTTCCATGCTCCAGGACATCCAGGCCGGAAAAATGACCGAGATAGACCACATCAACGGCCCGATAATCGAACTGGGGAGAAAATATGCAGTCCCGACACCCTATAACACCTGCATTACCAGCCTCGTCCATTGCATCGAATGGTCGGGAAGAGAGTAGAAGCGCCTTTAACAGAAGAAAAAGGTTTTCTGACCTGTTAAAGGGAATAATAGGGTTACAGTTCTATCCGCGTCACGACGCCGTGGATCCTGTGCGCGGGCAGCTTGTAGTACTGCACGAATGACGGACAGAGCCTTTTGATCGCGGTGAAAACCTTCCAGATGATGTTGTTCGTGACAATCTCCTCCATCCCGTAAAAGATCGTTTTCTCCTGTATCCCTGCTTCGAGGAGGATTTTTGGGACATCAATGACCTGCATGTACCCGTACTTGACGTACAGGATCCGCAGTCCCGGCGCGATTTCCATACCATACTTCCAGCGGACTCCGAACGGGTGGTTGGTGATCTGGATCGAGACGATGATGTTCTGTTCGTACATTATTTCGTTGTCGAACATGGTGTGCGAGATATATGCCGGGATTTTCATGAGGTCGCGTGCAAAGAAGAGTGCGGTCCCTTTTACATGGTTCGCAGAAGGGTAGGCCTCGTTGTACTGCAGGAGGAACTCTTTCCTTGGTAAGGGATTGAGGGCCTTGTAAAGTGCTCTCTGGCCGGACAGGTAGATCATAACGACCGAGAACGGTATGGCAGCCATGATAAGGGACCAGTACCCGCCATGGGGGATCTTGGTCATCGTGGCAAGGAAGTAGACCCCGTCGATGGCCGTCACGATGATGGCGAAGGCGGCGAATGTCCTGGAGCGCCTCAATATGAAGATCCAGGACATCAGGATCCCGGTAATCAGCATCGTCCCTGTAACCGCGAGACCATATGCCCCTGCGAGGCGGTCTGAGTACATGAAGGCGAAGAGCACGATGAGGACGGCACCACAGAGAAGCCAGTTGACCGCCCCGATGTATATCTGAGTGCGCAGTTCCGTGGACGTGTATCCGATCTTCAGGAGGGGCAGGAGGTGTGTTGTGATCCCCTGGTACACGATTGAAAAAATTCCGCTTATCACCGCCTGGGAGGCGATGACAGTCGCAACGATTGAGAGTAAGAGGAACGGGAGGTAGAGGAACGGGGCCTGGAAGGCAACCAGCTCGAAGAACGGGTTCTTGACTCCCGCATGGCTGGTCATGAAAGCGGCCTGTCCGAGATAAGAGACGGTAAGGGCAAGGAATACAAACACCCAGGCGTGTCGGATCGGGTCCCTCCCCAGCTGACCCATATCAGCAAAAAGGGCTTCGCCACCGGTGGCACAGAGGATGACACTTGACAGGATAAAAAATCCTGCAATTCCATTTCCAAACAGAAAAGAAATGGCATATGAGGGAATGATCGCGACCAGGACACCGGGGTTGCCGATGATCCCCACGACTCCGAAGACCGTGAGGGCGATAAACCAGATCAGCATGACCGGCCCGAAGGCCCCGGCCACCCGCTCGGTCCCCCGCCACTGGAAGGTAAAGAGGAGGATGGTGATGACCCCTGCCATAATCACGAGGACCTCCTGGGAGATTGTCTCGAACCCTGGCAGCAGCCTGAAACCCTCGACCGCCGAGAGGATACTGATCGCAGGCGTGATCACACAGTCACCTATCATCAGTGAAATCCCGACAATGGTCAGAAGGGTGACGATTGATGCAGAACGACCGCTTCTCAGGAGGGGAAGGAGTATTTCCCGCAACATGATGGTCCCCCCCTCCCCGTGGTGGGAGATCCTCATGGCAAGGATGGCATACTGGACGGTAACGAGGAGAATGAGCGTCCATATTATGAGAGATACGATGCCCAGGATGTTTTCCATGGTAGGCGGGACGAGGAGGACCACGACCGCGAAGGTGTAGATAGGGCTTGTTCCGATGTCTCCGAAAACAAGTCCCATGGCCTTCACGGCACGAAATGCAACCTGGTGCAGGTGGCGGCGCATCTGTGATCAAGCCTCATCCGTGAAGGGATATCAGTGCATCGGAATGCCGGAGGGAACGGAGCCGGCTGATTCACGCCTCATGACGGCAGTGCCTGATCGATATGGAGGAAAAGGCCCTGGAAACACTCCATACCGATCTTTCCGACCAGTTCGCTCCAGGACTGTGTTCCATGGAAACCACCTGTGGTAGGGGCTCTCATCAAGTATTGGTTTTATTTTCCATATCCTCCTGCTGGTACCCATTATTTTACCGGGACGTGTTTGTCTCTGCGGCCGCCCAATCCGTGATGAGCGCGCATATCGTGGACTCCGGATACTGTTCATAAGAGGGATCACTTCAAAAACCGCGGGGCCATAATGGTTTTCTCCCGTACACTTCAATACCCGGGACCTGGGCTGTCCCGGGATTGCTATGCCTCACGGCTGATTCAACCTCATCATGGCTTCCTATTGGGCTCTGTTTTAATTCTTCGCCAGTTTTCCGGACGTATGCCGGACGCGAACCGGGTGGCCTTCGTTCATGGTGGAAAGGACCCGAACCAGGGAAATCTGGCGGACATCAGCGTTTGGCCCCTCATTCATACGTTTTTTCGGACATCCCGGTTTACATAACGATGAAGATATATAGGGCCATGAATAACCTTGTGTTGGAGGATTCTGAGGTATGGATGCAAATCAATACAAGAAGGTCATCAAGGATGCAATCAACAAGGAAGTAGAGGCTTACACCTTCTATCGGACGGTTGCTGACAAGGCCAAGGACACGGCCTTAAAGAACATGTTTGGCGAGCTTGCAGGGGAGGAAAAGAAACACCGCGAGCTCCTTGAGGACTTCCTCACCAAGGATGTCAAAGAGATGCACTTTAATGCGTCACGTGACTACAAGGTGGCAGACAGCCTCGAAACGAAGCCGCTGACGCCTGACATGAAGCCCCTCGACGGGCTGGTCCTCGCCATCAGGAGAGAACTCGAGGCCATGCAGATGTATTCGCAACTTGCCGCTCTGTCTGATGACCCGGCACAGAAGACGCTTTTCACCGAGCTCGCTTCAATGGAACGCGGACATAAGGCACGCCTCGAGGATATTTATACGAACATGGCGTTTCCCGAGTCCTGGTAAACCAGGAATTCCATCCCTTTTTTTGATCTGGCGTTATTCGTACGAAAATTGTGCGCCGTTAAGGTATTCTGCCGGTCATCCGCTACTGACCGTGATGAGATGGCAGGAATCCCGGGATTACCATCTCCCGTGTGATACGTGGGTGGGACGGGTTCGTGATCCGTCCACGAACAATTCCGGCAAGAAGTACAGCTGTGCTCCGGGGTTATTTCCCCCTTGGTCTTTTCATGAACACTTCGACCTTTTGGGAGGGGTGAACGCCCTCTTCTGCCAGGAATCCTACGTCATGACCCCCTCTGCCTTCATGCATGAAAGTCCCCCTGTGGACCTCGTGAATCAAAAACCATAATCCCTGTACTGATAATACACTGTTATGCGCACGTTCGGACGCTCCCCCGCAGGAGGGGTACTCTTCATCCTTCTTATGGTCCTCGTAGCACTGCTGGTTTCTGCAGGGTGCTCAGGAAATGAAAAAG
>CASGHA010000210.1 GCA_949319355.1 uncultured Methanospirillaceae archaeon
TCTCACGGAGGGTGAAAGTGTTCCCCATGGCAGGCGGGGCTCCTGAAGCGGCCGGGAACACGACACCACCCGGGGTTCTCGAGTTTTATTACGGGAGTTTCAACGGTCCATCCTTCTATGCCCACCTTGAGGACGGGACACTCATCACCGAGTCGTCGGAGGGGGGTGTCTTTGCTGCGAAACGGACGTGTTCTCATCCCACCCCTGATGAATGGGGTGATTTTTTTGCATCGATTACTCCCGCCAGGGTCTTTTTATGGCTCCCGGAATATGCGACGGCACATGGCTGCTGCCAGGTGACCTACTGGCACCTGACGATACGAACCCCGGACAAGCAGGTTACTTCCAGGGGGGCAGATTCGAGACCTCCTCCGACCTCTTCATGCCCTGACCCCCTTGGAACGGTGCTTTTAGCCCTCCGCCGCCTGGCAGGCGACCGGCCTGCCATGCCCTGACGGAGTACATGAAGAGCCGGGAAACAAAAATGATCTGAAACGTGAACTCCCAAGAGACCGTAGTCAGGATTCCTGCAGGACAGCCCTTTGACCTTGCAGGTACCCTCACCTGTGGCCAGGCATTCCGGTGGTTCCGTGATGGAGATGGCTGGAGAGGCGTCGTCAACAGCAGGACGGTCCATCTCAGCCAGCACGGCCGTACCGTGCGGGCCCGGGGCATCGGGTCGCGGGAACTGAAAAGGTACCTCAGGCTGTCCCTTGACATCACGAAAGTCCATGGGTCTATCGACCGGGACCCCCTGGTGCACACTGCCATCTCCAGGTTCGGCGGCACCCGGATCCTCGACCAGGACCCGTGGGAGTGCCTCGTCTCGTTTATCTGTGCCACAAACGCCAATATCCCGGTCATTACCAAACGGATAGGGCTTATTTGCAGAAAGTATGGAGAACCCGTCCCGGGGGGAGGTTTTTCATTCCCGACCGTAGAGTCGCTTTCCCGGTCCTGCGAGTCCGACCTCCGCAGCTGCAGCACCGGGTACCGGGCCGGTTATATCTGCAGGACGGCACGGATGGTGGCCGATGACCCCGGATGGGCTGACTCCGTCCGGGAAGCCGGGTACGACGGGGCCAGGGGACTGCTCATGAAATATCCCGGGGTCGGGGCCAAGGCAGCAGACTGCATCCTCCTCTTCGGGTTTGGGATAAACGAGGCTTTTCCCGTTGATGTCTGGATGAGGAGAGTGATGGAGAGGTACCCGGGGGCACCCGCAACAGGGACCACCCTGACTCCTTCGGCATATGCCAGGATAGGAGAGTTTGCGCGGAGTTACTTCGGTCCGTATGCCGGGTATGCCCAGCAGTACCTCTTCATGGCCGCACGGGAGGACGCGGGTGGCGATTTCAGGTCCCGCAGTCCCAGCTCGTCAGGTAGACCGACTGCTCATCAGTGAGCCGCTCGATTTCGATACCGAGAGAGTCCAGTTTCTTTTGAGCGACCGCCTCATCGATCTCCTGCGGGACATCATAGACGCCCCCGGCAAGTTCCTTTCCATGTTCAGCGATGTATCGTGCCGACAGCGCCTGGAGGGCGAAGGAGAGGTCCATGACCTCGACCGGGTGGCCCATTCCCTTCGGCACGGCGAGGTTGACGAGCCTCCCTTCGGCAAGGAGGTGGAGGACCTTTCCCCCTATGGTGAAGGACTCGATCCCGTCCCTCCGTTCCACTGACTGGGCATGGGCTTCGAGCCACGTGGCGTCGATCTCGACGTTGAAGTGCCCGGCATTGCACAGGATAGCCCCGTCCTTCATGAGCGGGAAGTGACTGCCGGTGATGATCCCGATATTTCCCGTCGTCGTAACGAAGATGTCCCCGATCCGTGCTGCTTCTGCCATGGTCATGACCATGAACCCGTCCATGTGGGCTTCGAGGGCACGCCGCGGGTCGATCTCGGTCACGACAACCTTGGCACCGAGCCCGTGGGCCTTGCGGGCCAGTCCGCGACCGCAGAACCCGTAACCCGCCACGACAATCCACTTTCCGGCGACAAGGACGTTCGTCGTCGCCATGATCGCGGTAAGGGCGGACTCGCCTGTCCCGTGGACATTGTCAAAGTGGCGCTTCATGGGCGTGTCGTTGACCGCTATGACCGGGAACTTCAGCTTTCCTTCGGCCGCCATTGACCGGAGCCGGTGGATACCGGTCGTCGTCTCCTCGCACCCCCCGATGACCCCGGGGAGCACGTCCTGGCGCACGGTGTGGAGCCGGTGGATCAGGTCCATCCCGTCATCGATGGTGATATCGGGGCGGGCGTCGAGCACACGGTCAATCGCCGCGTAGTACTCTTCCACCCTGCAGCCCCGCTGTGCATAGCACCTGACACCCTGGACCATGCCGAGCGCCTCTGAAACATCGTCCTGGGTGGAAAGCGGGTTGCAGCCGGTGATATGGACGGTCGCACCCCCGGCTACCAGGGTCGTCACGAGGTTCGCTGTCTTTGCCTCGACATGCAGGGCCATCCCCACGGTCAGCCCTTTCAGGGGTTTATCCCGTTCAAATTCGCTCCGAATTACCCCGAGGACCGGCATGTACTGCCTGGCCCATGAGATCTTGGCCTCTCCGGTATGTGTCATCCGTCCTCCTCCATATCCGCACGAACCGGGTGCCTCCTGCCGGTGCGGACAAGTCTTAACATCTATGACGGGTAAAGGCAAAAAAGGTTGAGCAGGATGGGACGTGAAGGCCGGGAAGCGCCTGAAACAGAGGAGGTCCCGGTGTGTTTCACAGTCGGACACTCAAACCACCAGCCAGTGCACCTCGTCACGCTATTGTAAGTCCACCGGGTCGCGGTGGTCCTGGATGTAAGATCTACACCGTACAGCAGGTATGCCCGGCAGTTTAACCGGGAAACGGTCGGGACGATGTTTACTGCCGCAGGGTTCAGGTACCGCTGGTGCGGTGACAGTCTCGGGGGCCGGCCCCGGGCACCCGGGACCTCCGGAAGTCCCGTGACTCCGGATTACGACAAGGTCAGGGCTTCATCCGGATTCACGGAAGGAAGAAAAGCAATCGCCGCGTCTGCACGGCGGGGGACCAGGTGCTGTCTCATGTGTGCCGAGAAGGACCCGGCTCAATGCCACCGGTCTGTCCTTATCGCGCCGGCCCTCATGTCTTCGGGGGTGAGACTGTACCATATCCTCGCCGATGGTGCGCTGCTTGCCCACCAGGATATGGCAGGGGGACAGCGGGACAGGCAACAGGAGCTCGACTCCGGGTGAAGTCCGGTGTCCGGACTGGGAGGTCATGCCACTGGTTCAAAGACGGGTGCCTGCCTGTAAAAGCAAGATCATTTAAAAAAGGGTTATTCTGCCGCTATCCAGTCATATATGAACGCGGCGGCGACCGCCCCCGCAACCGGGCCGATGATGTAGATGGGGAGGAACTGCCACAGCTGTGGCCCCCCCAGGACTGAGTCGATGAGATATGGGCCGAACGTCCTGGCCGGGTTTAAGGACGCCCCGGCGATGTTGCCGGTCGTGGTGATGACCCCTCCGACGGTCAGGCCGATGATAAGCCCTGCAAAACCAGGAGGCGCCTGTCTGTCGACGGCCACCCCCATGATAACCAGCATCAGGATGAAGGTCCCTATCGCCTCTGCGAGGACCGCCTGGCCCATTCCGATCCCGGGAAACGGTGCGGTGGCCCCGAGGCCCCCCACCAGGACCGCGTTGCTCCCCGCAGAGAGGGCGAAGAGGAGGCTTCCGGCAGATGCTCCGATGCACTGGGCGATGATGTAGGCGAGGGTGTCCCGGGCAGGGAACCTGCGGGTGGCCAGGAGTGCGATGGAAACGGCAGGGTTCAGGTGGGCCCCCGAGACCCTCCCAAGTGCGTAGATCCCCCCGGCGATGGCGATGGCAAAGGCCATTCCTATGGCAAGCCAGTCGGCAAGCCCGCCGAGCGCCCCGATACCGATGGAGAAGGAGGTCGCAGGGTTCGTCCCCTGGGCGAGCATGAGCGTGATGGCCGCGGCGCCCGCCCCGATATAGACGAGGATAAGGGTGCCGAGGCACTCGGCTGCACACCGTTTTGCAAGGGTCATGGTGCCGCTCCCTGCATCCCTGTCTGAATCATTCCCTGTACGTAACCCCCACGGCGGAGCGGCGCCCCGGTCGCGGCCCTGAAAAACCGGTCCAGATACCTTTTTTCCATAACGTTCAGCCCTTTTTCTGCAGATGAGATGGTGCACTGAAAAGGGATAAGACTTGAGGGGACTGGGTGGGGCAGGAGCGGGGCGGCGCCAGCCCCGGACACCGGGAAATCCTCATGGGGTATTGTGCTGACATGATGTGCATGGTACTTACACGGCGGATCATCCCGTGCCTCGACATCAAGGACGGCAGGGTGGTGAAGGGGACGAACTTTCTCAACCTCCGCGACGCCGGGGACCCCGTGGAGCTTGCGGAACGGTACAACGAGCAGGGTGCCGACGAGGTCGTTTTCCTCGACATCACCGCTTCGAAGGAGGAGCGTGACATCCTCGTTGAAGTGATCGGGCGGGCAGCCGACGAGCTCTTCCTCCCGCTGACTGTCGGCGGCGGCATCCGCTCGGTCGGAGATATCAGGCAGATCCTGCGTGCCGGTGCCGATAAGGTCAGCATGAACACGAGCGCCGTCCTTGACCCGTCGCTGATTGACCAGGGGGCACGCTCATTCGGCACGCAGTGTATCGTCGTCGCGATGGACGTAAAACGGAACTACCAGAAAAACCCTCTAGGCACCACGATCTCCACGAAGGACGGCGAGGACAGCTGGTATGAGGTCGTCATCTACGGAGGGTCGAAGCCGACCGGCATGGATGCGGTCACATGGGCGAAGGAGGCGGAACGACGGGGAGCCGGTGAGATCCTGCTGACCAGCATGGAGACCGACGGGACGAAGAAGGGGTTCGATATCCCGATCACGGCCCGGATCTCGGAGGAGGTCGGGATCCCGGTGATAGCGAGCGGGGGGGTCGGCACCCTCGACCACTTCTACGAGGGTTTTGCGTACGGCAAGGCTGACGCATGCCTCGCCGCAAGCGTCTTTCACTATGGCGAGCTGACCGTCAGGGAAGTGAAGGAGTACCTCGCAGAGAGGAATATCCCGGTGAGGCCCTGACCCGTCGCCCGGGTCATCTCCCGTATATTACGTTTCCTTGTCCGAAGGAAACCACTTTTCCGGCCATTGCCGCAGCAAGAGCCTTCCTGTCACTGCCCGGTGGCAGGTCAATCTGCGAACTCAGGCCATAGACCTTGATATCGTACCGGTGTTCGGCACCCTTCGGCGGGCACGGGCCCGAGTACCCTGTGAAGCCAAAGTCGTTTTTCCCCTGGACCCCTGCGATCGGAAAGGTCACAACAGGGTCAGCCGGGATGTTTTCGGGTATGATGCGGGCCGGTTCCACATTCCAGAAGAGCCAGTGGGTGAACGAGCCCCCTCCGGCGGCTGTTGCATCGACCATCATGATGACCATCGCTTTCACGTCCGGGCCTATGCCTTCGACCTGGATGGCGGGGCTGATGTCCTCCCCGTCACAGGTGTAGTTCGGAGGGAGGTGGAATACCGTGAGCTTTACCGTGAGGGTGTCCATGTGTCCAGTACCTCGTTTTATGACATTGTCCGGGTGGAACGGGAAAAAAGTATGGGAAGAGGCCCCTTCAGGGTGTCGCCGGGTCCCGGGGATAACCAGGGACCACGGTGAGGTCGCATTCAAAGGCTGCGACAGGCTGTTCAAGTCCGAAGGCGTTGAGGACCGCGGGGTGGACCTCCCCGAACACCCCCGCCCTGCGTCCCCCGACGACCAGGTCTGCTCTCCGTCCTTCGATGAATGCGGGGTCGTCGGACGGGACGGCACGGTATGTGACCCCCATCTCGCGGCAGAACGCATCGGCAAAGGCGTATATCTCTGAAAAATCTGCCCCCGGGTGCGTGGAGACCGCCCCCACCTTCTGGTACGTACTTAGGTCGAGCACGACATCACCACAGGCAAAAATCCGCTGGGGGAACTCGCGGTGGCGGTTGAGGGCCAGTGTCCCGATGAGCAGCGGGACCAGGTCTGTCCGCACGATGGTATGGTCCTCGCTGATCGGGTGGAGGAGGTGGAGGACCCCGGGGGCGGCTTCCCGCTGCATCATCCCGTACATCGTCCGTTCGTTCGTGAGCGAAAACGGCATGACCTCGAGGTACTGGAGTCCGACGGCTGTTTCACGGGCAAGTCGCCCGATACGCGATGCAGGGTGTTCCTGGCCGACCGTGAAGGTCGCCGGGATCTCAGCCTCGAAGTTCCTGTACCCGTACGCAATGGCGACATCCTCGAAGATATCCCAGTCATGCATGATATCGGCCCTGAAGCAGGGGACCTGTACCATGACTGTACCGTCACCGCCAGGAATGGCGCCGAACCGCATCTTTCTTAACAGTCCGGCCATGGAATCAGCGTTCAGGGGTATCCCAAGGAGCTTTTCACATGCTGAAACCGAAACGACCCGTTCAGAGGGGGTGAGCGTCGGCACCGGCGTCCCGTCGATGTCCACACTTTCTATCCTGGCACCGCCTTCGGCCATAGCCGAACAGATAATGGCCACGGTCAGGTCGACGGCCCGCCGGTCCGTCCCGGTGACATCGAGGAGGAGGTCAGTCGTCCTTTCGGTCACCCGGGTCAGTTCACCGTTGATGATCGGCGGGAACGAGAGGACCTGTCCGAGAGAGTCCTCGATGAGGGGCATACGGTCGAAACGTTCCACGATCTTTGCATAGGCCCTCCCCTTCGGGTGGTCAGCCAGGATGCGGTCGAGGGTCATCCCGGTGTCGAAATCAAGCGGGACGAACGACCGGTCCCGCGGGGCGGCGAGGTACCGGAACGGGGGCCTGATATGGGTGAGGTCGTGGACTCCGATGGCTACCTTGGCTCTTCCCCTCCCAAGGACCCAGTGGAGAGACTCCTGGAGGCCCATGAGGGTCACGATTGACTCCTCGTCGAATTTCACGCCCCTGATGACCGCAGAGCCCAGAAACGGACGGATTTCTGCAAGTCCCGGGTCGACCGAGAACCCGATGCCCGAGGGGGTCACGGGGTACTCCGGCAGTCCTTCCTCGATCCCGAGGATGCCCCGCATCGCCCGTGCGACCCCTTCGACCGAATAGAGGTCAGGGCGCGAAGGGAAGAACTCGATGTCACAGTGGTCCGGGAGGACCCGCTCGATGTCAGACCCTATCATGGGGAGGCGCTCGATGACGTCCTCATGGGAACGACCCACAAGCCGTTCGAGATACTTATAGGGGAGGCTTACAATCGGCATGTTACCTGGCCTCCCCGGGCGCTGACGGCCCGGCACGGTTCGCCGGGACCTTTCGAATCCAGTCGATATCGCTTTCGTACAGCATCCGCAGGTCCTTTAAGCCCATCCGCAGGCTCGCGACCCGGGAAACGCCGAGGCCCCAGGCGAGGACCGGTGTGGTGATCCCCCAGGGAGCGGTGACCTCCTCACGGAAGACACCGGCCCCGCCGAGCTCAACCCAGCCGAGCCCGTCCACATAGACCTCCGGTTCGACCGAGGGTTCGGTGTACGGGAAGTAGCCCGGACGGAACCTGACCTCGGAAAAGCCCATCTTGTTGTAAAAGACCCGAAGGAAGCCTAGGAGGTTCCTGAAGGTCACCCCGGTGTCCAAGACGATACCTTCGAGCTGCTCGAACTCAGGGAGGTGCGTCGGGTCGATCGCCTCCCGCCGGTACACCCTGCCGATGCAGAAGGCCTTAACCGGGGGCTGCCGGTTCCGGGCGAGGTGCTGGATGGAGAGACAGGTCGTGTGGGTCCTGAGAACGCACTGTTCGGCTTTTTCCTCCTTCCAGGTCCCCCCCCAGCCGGTGGAGTGGGTCTCCCCGCCGGTTTCGTGCATGGTCTTGACCCGGTTATATCCCTCAGGCAGCCCGACCCGCGGTTCCAGGTAGAAGGTGTCCTGCATCTCCCGTGCGGGGTGGTCCTGTGGCTGGAACAGGGCGTCGAAGTTCCAGAACACGCTCTGCACGACCCCTCCGTACATCTCGGTGAACCCAAGCTCTATCAGCACCTGCCGCATCTCGTCAATCAGGCGCTGGTACGGGTGTATCTTTCCAGGGTAGGCGACTTTCGGGAGGGTCCCCACGTTGTACCTGCGCAGCGCCAGGTTTTTCCAGCCGCCCGACGCTATCTGCTCGCTGGTAAGGGTCCCGACCTCCTGCCGCAGCTCCAGGCCCGCCCTGCACTCCCCGACCCCTGCAGTGGTGAGCCTGACCTGGAACCCGAGTTCTTCGGTATCGGTCGCCAGGCCGCGTTTTATCAGGTCGGAAACACCCTGGCCCCCTGCCTCTACCTCTCTCAGGGCGGCCTCGTCCGGACTTTCCGGAGATGTGCCGGTCTTCGTCACCAGGCCGTCCCTGATCGTGACCCAGCCCTTCCTGCGCAGCCACCCGATCCCGATCCGTGCGAGGGGGTGCCGGTTCAGCTCTGCCATCGGTACCGATCCCTCGAATGAAGAGAGGAGCTGCCGCTCAGGAAGGCCTTTTTCACGGTATTCCTCCCCTTCAGGAGTGAGGGCATAAGTGTGCCGGGTTTCCTGTCTCACCTCGGCAAGCCCGCGGCCTGACAGGAGGTGGGAGTACTGGACGACCGCCTCTCCGTTTGTGCCGAGCTCTCCGGCCAGCTCTTCAGGTTCCCTCCATTCCCCGTGCCGTTCCTTGTAAAGGGCCGCAAGGAGTCTTTTTTCATTATATGTCAGATCCATCTCTCTCCTCCACGAGGTGCTCGACCTCGTCCATCCGTTCCTTAAAGTCCCTGATGAAGGCAAGGACCCGTTCGGCCGTCTCCTTCTTGCACTGCCCGCACATGATCTCGCCGGAGACGCACCGCCAGCGGATGTCGGAGAGCTCGGCATCATCCGTGACCATGTGAAAGAGGTTGAGGAGGAACACGGGGCAGGTATCAGCCTCTCCCCCGGACTCCTTCTGTTCGGCAAGCGTCGGCTTCCCCCCGGTAAGGGCCGACATCACCTTCTTTTTGATCGCGGCATCGGACTCAGAGAACCCGATGATGCTTTCAGGGACGCTCGATGACATCTTTCCTCCGGTCAGCCCGGGAATGAACCGGTGATACGTGGACGATGGCGAATAGAAGCCGAAACCACCGAAAGAACGCTCGATCTCCCGCACCTTCTCACTGACGACTCCGTAAGGCAGGCCCCTGATATCGACGTGGCCCGAGTACTTCCTGCTCCCTGAAAAAGCCCTGTGGACGGCTGAAAGTGCCTCAGGAGGCGCCTCCTTCGACCTCACACTCACGTACCCGTCCCGCTCCTCGACCGTGAACATCCTGAGCTTGTGGGCGATTCCCCGGGTCAGCCTGAGATGGGGGTCCTGGTCAATCCCGACCGGGACAAGGGTGGGGGCGGGTCCGCTGTCGATTTGAGGGTAGAGGATGTCGGCGACCTGGGTGATGACCGCTATCTGGTGTGCGAGGTCGGTCTCGGCTGAAAAACCGTATATTGCCACCATCTCCGACCAGTTCACCTTGGTCGACGCCTCGAAGGCGAGGTCATGGAGACGCCGGTTGCGGCTCTGGGAGTAGGTCTTGCCGGAAAAGCCGAGCGCATACAGGCAGCGGAGGTATTCCTTTCCGTAACTGGCGCAGTCCTCCCAGGATATCCCCCGGACGGCGTGGGCCTCCCTGTCTGCGATGGCGATATAACCGGAACCACCGTTTTGGACGTGCCAGACCACCTCCTTCATGACCATCAGGTGACCAAGGTGAGGGTGACCTGAAGGCATGAAGCCCGTGAGCACGTGAAACGGCGTTTTATCCCTTATGGCCGATGCTATCCGGCCATAGTCCCGCTGGCCAACGACAATGCCCCGGGAGATGAAATAGGGAAGTTCAGGAAGGTCCCGGCTGGGCGGCCCGATGGGTTCTATCCCGAACTCTTCGAAGAGCCGCTCGATGTCCTCACCCGGCGTACTTGTCCAGGGGTTGATTGTTTCCGCCATTTCGTCCTCTATAACTTCATACGTGCATATTCAAGGTATGAGATGCCTTTCTCATGTGTACAGGCAAACAACATCTTCTTTTTGACACTGTGGGCCATCCTGACCGAGCGGGATATCGTGCTCATCGGCAGCCCGAGTCCTTCGGGGACAGCATGGACGAGCATCTCGGAGTGGAGTTTCAGGGCTGAATATACCCTGAAGTGGTGACCGTACTTGTAGCCTGTCCGGGGAGTGTACCCCAGTTTCCTGAGGTCAGAATAAACGCAGGCCTTTTCGGGCACCTCGTTGTCTCCCTCCCGCACGATGGCGAGATATGATGCAGTGGTGAGCCTCTCTGTCCCTGAAACGAGGGACAGCGACCCCTGGTCCATGAGGAACAGGACCTCAAGGGACGAGAGCATGAGGCGGCCGGGGTCGAGCCGTGTCCCGTAGAATGCCTGGTCAAGTGCCGAGCCTTCAGAAACCAGGACAACCGCAGCCTTTCCGGCGAGGGAGGCCTCAAAGGTCCCGACATCCGGGACCGGTCCGGCAGCGGGCAGCTGGTGTTCACGCACCTGGTAATAGGTCAGCTCGTTTTCGTCGTCGACGACCGCAAGGACATACTGTTTCCGCATGTTCGACGACGTGGTGACCTCGGCCCGTGCCACCCTGAAGTCGATCAGGTCCCGCTCTGACAGGACCCGGACAAGGTACTGCGACTCCCCGCTCCCGGGCCTCTGGCCCCTCCTGAAAACCCGGAAATCATGGGGGCCCGTCGAAATGGCATACCCGCGCTCCCTGATGTCGCGGTAGACAAGGTAGCTCCTGAGGAATACGGGGTCTCCTGCAAAAACAGAGAGGAGGCTGTCGAAGCTGTGGCCCGGCACCTCGACCTTTCCCCTGTGGACCAGGTAGAGAGCTTCTGCAGGCGATAGTCTCAGGCCGCCCTTCTCGGTACGGCCGTAGCCGCTCTGTTCGTAGAGGGCCTTTCCCTCGGACCCGAGCCTCACGATACCTGCATCGAGGATGCCTTTCACACCTATGTATGGGGTGGATGCCGTAATTAATGCCGCCCGCCACCCTGGGCCCATGGTGTATGGCAGCGGCCTGGCCTGGTCTTATGATAACCGGTATTTTATGGGACGGGATCTTTCACTCTGGTATGCAGAAGAACCTCCTCGAACTGCAACACATGACGGCAGCCGAGTTCAGCGACAACCCTCCCGACAAGGTCATCCTCCCCCTCGGCTCGTTCGAGAGCCACGGCCCCCACATGCCCCTCGGGACCGACGCCCTCACGGCCCACCTGATCGCCCTCGAAGTCGCGGGACAGGTCCCCGGGACCCTGGTCCTCCCGCCCCTCAACTACGGGGTTTCCGAGCATTACAAGCAGTTTCCCTTCACGGTGTCCTTCAGGTTCGAAACCGAAACGGCGGTCATCACCGATATCCTCGCCTCCCTGTACAGGGAAGGCATCAGGAAGGTGTTCATCATGAACGGCCACGACGGCAATATGGCCCCGATAGAAGCAGCCTCGAGGACCATCAAGGTCATGGCCCCGGACATGAAGATCGTGTCCCTGGACGCATGGTGGAACACGCTCGCACCCCTGATGCCCGAGGGCTTTTTCGAGGTATGGAACGGCCTCGGCCATGGCGGGGAGGGTGAGCTCTCGATGGGCCTGGCACTGTTTCCAGGCCTCTGCCGGCCTGAATGCGCAAGAGGGGTTGTCCCGGTCAACCTTCCGCCCCACCTTGACGTCAAGTGGAGGTTTGACGAGCTGACCAGCTGCGGGGCTACCGGGGACCCGACGAAGGCGACCCTTGAGAAAGGGCTGGAGATGAAGGCACGTCTCGTGGACCTCATCGTGGATGGCCTGAAAGCCCTTGACGCCTGTAACTGGGACTACCGGTCCCCGGGTGTCAGGCAGTGAATACTCTCGTTTCCTGAAGACAGTCGATGAAAATGCCCTGAAAACGGTTTTCCTTCTTTTATCCACCCCTTTCGTCACCCTGACCCATCCTTTTGCGTGGTGCATGCCTTCAATTGCACAATAATGTATAAATACATACATTGTACAACACTAAAATACATTATGACGTCCAAGGTGATGCCATTGGAATGGAGAACCCGGTGACAGGGATACGCCTGTTACCGGAGATCTCATCCCGCGAATTTACTCAGATTGCCCGTTCTGCAGGTGGCCCGGTGAGGGTCCCCATCCGCATGACATTCCCGGCAGGTAATGCCTCTCCTGCCC